>DASXSE010000044.1:0-1542 GCA_036506175.1 Gaiellaceae bacterium | reverse complement strand
GCATGTTCGGCGGCTTCGGCGGCGGGAACCGCAACAACAACAGCAACAACACACCCGTCTGGCTGATCGTCCTCGCGGTCTCGATCCTGACCTACGTGATCAGCTTCATCCTGATCCGAACGATCTCGCGCTATCGGGAATTCGCGGCCGATCGCGGCTCGGCTCTGATCACGGGCGCGCCCGAGAACCTGATGAGCGCGCTCCAGAAGATCTCGAGCCAGATCACCGCGATCCCCGACCGCGACCTCCGCGAGGTGGCCGGGATGAACGCGTTCTTCATCATCCCGACGAGCATCAAGCACCGGACGGCCGAGCTGTTCATGGATCACCCGCCGCTCGAGAAGCGCCTCGCGGCGCTGGAGAAGATCGCCCGCGAGATGGGCAGGCCGGTCGCCTAGCCCCAGCAGCGAGTGGGTCTGGCCGACATCCTCCTCGGGCGCAAGAAGCTCAAGGGTCCAGCGCAGGATCGCCTGTTCGCGCTCTCGACCGCGCGGGTGACGCTGGACACGGAGCTGGGATTGGAGACCGCGGGCTCGGGCGGAATCGTCTTCAAGCCGCTCTCGGCAGGCGAGTTCGTCCGAGCCGAGAACGACCTGCAGCAGGTGCTCGATGCCGTCGCAGGGGAGTCGGGGTCGCGGCTCGAGCGCAAGTCGGACGACTTCGGCTACGAGTGGATCGTCGTCCGCGACGCCGATCTCGAGGACCAGGTGACGACCGTGCACGCGGTCGCCCAGGGCCTGCAGGAGGCCGGCTTCGGTGAGCAGCTGCTCGCGGCGGCGTTCAAGTTCGAGCCGAAGTTCGGGGACCGCAAGGTCGTCTACTGGGTCTACGGCTACAAGCAGGGCGCCTTCTGGCCGTTCGTCCCGACGGGCGAGAAGGACCGCGACAACGCCGAGGAGCTCGAGCTGAAGGCGAAGCTCGACAACGAGCTTCCGATCGAGCCCGACCTATCCCGCTGGTTCGGCCTTTTCAACGCGCCGCTCTAGTTCTCGTCGCCCCGACGCTTCTTAAAGGTTCACGCGCACGCGAGACGCGGGGCTTCCCCGCTCACCCCGTTCTCGAGCCTAACGCCGAAATCCGCAAGCAAGGCGCGCGAAAGCGCACCAAAAACGCTACTTCTCGATCTCCTTCTGCCCGGCCGGGGCGCCGGAACCGACTTCCTTCTTCAGCTTCGCGAGGTCTTCCTCGATTTGCGATTCCGAGGCCATTTGTGCGAGCTCGCGGTCGAGCGGACTCTGGTCGGAGGTGAAATCCTCGAGCGCGCCGGACGCCGTCAGCTCGTCGATCGCGTCCGCGCGAGACTGCATCTCCTCGGTCTTGTCGCGTGCGCGCTGAATAGCCGCGCCGGTGTCGGCCATCTGGTCGCCGATTCCGGTCGCAGCCTCGCCAATCCGAACCTGCGCCTCGGCGGCCGAGTACTGCGCCTTGATCACTTCCTTCTCGGAGCGGAACGCTTCGACCCGCGTGGAGAGCTGTTGCTCACTTGCGACGAGCTTCTCCTGCTGCGCTTCTAGCTGCTTGATCTGCCCGTCGAGCCCCTGA
>DASXSE010000043.1:0-32815 GCA_036506175.1 Gaiellaceae bacterium | reverse complement strand
CGGGTAGAGCTGCTCGAGGCGCACGACGGCAACCCCTTCCGCCTCAGCGTGAGCCGCGTGGCCGACGATATCGTAGTAGACCTTGCCGGAGCAGAGGACGATCCTGCCCGCGCGACGCCGCCCCTCCTCGTCGAGGCCCGGGTCGTCGAGGAGCTGGCGGAAGCCGCCCTTCGTGAGGTCGTCCAGCCGCGAAGTCGACTCCTTCAAGCGCAGCAAGCCCTTTGGAGTGAGCATGACGAGCGGGCGAGCCTTCGGGTGCAACGCCTGGCGGCGAAGGACGTGGAAATACTGGGCCGCGGTCGTGCAGTTGACGATGCGGATGTTCTCCTGGGCGGCGAGCTGCATGAAGCGTTCGAGACGCGCGCTCGAGTGCTCGGGCCCGTTGCCCTCGTAGCCGTGGGGAAGGAGGAGCACGAGACGGGAGCTCTGCTGCCACTTCGACAGCCCCGAGACGATGAACTGGTCGACGATGACCTGCGCCGAGTTGATGAAGTCGCCGAACTGAGCCTCCCAGAGGACGAGAGCGCGCGGGCAGGCGACGGAATAGCCGTACTCGAATCCGAGCGCCGCCATTTCGGACAGCGGTGAGTTGTAGACCTGGAATGGAGCGGTTGCCTGCGGCAATTGCTCGATAGGGGTGTAGGTCTCACCCGTCTCGTAATCGTGGAGGACGAGATGGCGGTGCGAGAAGGTGCCGCGCTCGGTGTCCTGCCCCGTCAGACGGATGGGCGTCCCGTCGACGAGGAGACTCGCGAAAGAGAGCGCCTCGGCTTGGCCCCAGTCGATTCCACCCTCTTCGCCGAGCGTCTCGCGACGGCGCTCGAGCTGCTTCGCCAGCTTCGGATGGATCGTGAAGTCCTCAGGAACGGTGATGAGCTCCTCGTTCAGCGCGGTCAGGAGCTCAGGCTGCACCGCGGTCTCGATCGGGGAATCGCTGCCGCGGCCGGGCTTCTTTTCCTCCTGTCCTTGCGAGGTTCCGGCGGCGATCGCGGCTCTCAGCGCCTTATGCGCCTCCTTCATCGCCTCCTGGACGGCCGCGTCGAGCTCGTCCGGCTCGTCGGGCTTCACCGCGCCGGTGTCGACAAGCGCCTTTGCATAAAGCTCGCGAACGGTCGGGTGCTTCTCGATCTTTTCGTACATGAGCGGCTGCGTGTAGGCGGGCTCGTCGCCTTCGTTGTGGCCGAAGCGCCGATAGCCCACGAGATCGACGACGACGTCCTTGCGGAATCGCTCGCGGAAGGCCATCGCCAGGCGAATAGCGGCGATTGCCCCCTCCGCATCGTCTGCGTTGACGTGGATGATCGGCGCGTCGAAGCCCTTCGCGAGGTCGCTCGAATAGCGTGTCGATCGCCCTTCCTCCGGATCGGTCGTGAAGCCGATCTGGTTGTTGGCGATGATGTGGAGCGTGCCCCCCGTCGAGTAGCCGGGGAGGGACTGGAGGTTGAGCGTCTCCGCGACCACGCCCTGGCCTGGGAACGCTGCGTCGCCGTGGATGAGGATGGCGAGCGCGGAGCGCTGATCGTGTGTCCACTCCCGTGTGCCGTGGTTGGTCTGGCACGCGCGCGTCTCGCCTTCGACGACCGGGTCGACGTACTCAAGATGGCTCGGGTTCGACGCCAGTGTGACGCGGAGATCGCCGTGCTTGGTTTTGCGGACTCCGAGCGCCCCGAGGTGGTACTTGACGTCTCCGGACCCACCTTCGGGATCCGTTCCCACGGCCTCGAGCACCCGCTCTCCCTCGAACTCGCGCAGGATCACCTCGTACGGGCGACCGACGATGTGAGCGAGCACGTTCAACCGGCCACGGTGGGCCATGCCGATCACGACCTCGCGAGCACCGTCGGCTGAAGCGAGCTCGAGCGTCTGGTCGAGCATCGGCACCATCACGTCCAGCCCCTCGATGGAGAACTGCTTTTGACCGAGGAAGGCGCGCCGCAGGTAGCGCTCCATTCCTTCCACCTCGGTCAGCCGCAGCAGGAGCGCCCGCTTCTCGTCGTCCGAGAACGGCTTGCGGTAACGGCCTGACTCGATTGCCGTGCGCAGCCAGACGCGCTCTTCGTGATTCGAGATGTGCTCGATCTCGTAGGCCAGCGTCCCGCAGTACGTCTCCCGGAGGTGCGGGAGCGCGTCGGCCAAGGTCTCGCCCGGCACGTGGATGCGGAGGACCTTGGCCGGAACCTGGCGTTGCAGCTCCTGGGTCAGGCGCGGCTCGAGGCGCTCGGGCTCGAGTGCGGGATCACCCGTAGGCTCGCTGCCCAGCGGATCCAAGTGCGCGGCGAGGTGGCCGTGCATCCGGTGTGCCTTGACCAGAGCCATCGCGGCGGCCACGGCGCCGAGCAGGAGCGGCGGCGCTGCCTCGGCGGCGGCCGCCGGAGCGCCGTTCCCCCCGTCAGCCGAGCCCGGGTATAGCTCTCGGATTCGCTGGACGAGTGGGTTGGCGTCCGCGAGGCCCTCCGGTGCGTTTTCGAAGAACTCGCGCCAGGCAGGATCGACCGCCTCAGGGGAGGCCAGATACTGCGCAAAGAGTTCCTGGACGAAGCCGGAGTTGAGGTCCTCGAACCGCTGCAAGACTTACTCTGAGCATAGCGATAGCGCTTCCTGTTACTTCCCGTTCGCCTGCCGGGACAGGGGCGTTCGTTCACTGATAACTTTCCAAAATGAAGCAACGTCTTGCCGATCCGTATCGGGACCTCGACGTGATCGATGCGCGCGGCCCTCGCTTCATGCAGGGAACCGTCGGGATCCTCGCGCTCGTCGGCTTCCTGACCGGCTGGTGGCCTTTGCTCGGCCTGCTCGCCGCCCAGCTCGCGGTAGGCCTCACGCTTGGACGACGCTGGTGCCTCCCGTGCGTGTTCTACTTCGAGGTGGTGCAGCCGCGGGTCGGGGAGGGGCCGGTGGAGGACGCCCGCCCGCCCCGTTTCGCCAACATGATCGGCGTCGCGGTCCTCGGGTCGGCGACCGTCTTCCACGCAGTCGGATTCCACGTCCTCGGATGGGCGCTCGGGCTCCTCGTCGCAGGACTCGCACTCCTGTCGGCCGCGACCGGATTCTGCGTCGGCTGTCAGATCTACAGGCTTATCGCCCGCGTGCGGGGCGTCGAGCTCTGCGAGACGTGCGCCCCTAGCCAAGCCCGCGTCACTCTGACCGCGGATGCGGTGGAATGATCGGCAGGCCGGTCGCCACCGTCCGCTGCCCACCGAGCTCGAAGACGACGTCGACGCTGTCGTTCTTGCGGTACGTCCCGGCAATGCCGAGGAAGATCGAGAGCCAGCGGACGGTCCCCAGGCGGCCTTCCTTCGCCAGCGGCTTCGAGAAGAAGAGCTCGCGCCCACGCAGCTCGTAGTCGGCGCCGGCGCGTTGCGGGACGCCGTTGACGAAAACCTCGAACGGCTCCTGCACCGCCGGCGGAAGCGGGACTCGCCACGCCTCGGTCACGGTGAGACCTTAGAGCCCCTCTGAAACGGAGGGGTCGGGGGAGCCTTGCCGGCTCCCCCGCCGCCTCCCCTCGGCGCGCGAAACCCGTTCCCCGTTTTCCCGGCAACACCTCAAAAGAGGTACTGGCGTTATTCGCACTGAACCACAAAACGGGTGAAAGGTAAGTCCCTCGTTCGAGGGACATTTAGAATCCTCCGGCCGATGCCGAGGCGCCCGCTCGTGCTTTTGCTTGCCCTCGTACTCGCGCTCGCGAGCGCAGGTGCAGCAGTCGCGGCCCCTGGGGGGATCGGGCCGCCGACGCCCCAGACCGACAGCGGCCAGACCATCAGCCAGATCTACTGGGTCGTCTTCATCATCTGCGCGATCGTCTTCGTCGGAGTCGAGACGTCGCTGATTCTTTTCGTCATCCGCTTCCGGCGCCGGCGCGGGACGCCTCCCGACGCCGAGGGCCCCCAAATCCATGGAAACACACGGCTCGAGATCATTTGGACGATCATTCCGGCGCTCATCCTGCTCGCCATCGCGGTCTTCGTCTTCGCGCGGATCCCCGCCGTTCGAGCGAACACGAACGTCACCGAACCGCTCCGCGTGCGCGTGGAGGCGCACCAGTTCTACTGGCAATACGTCTACCCGAACGGGGCGATCTCCCTCGACGATCTCTACCTGCCCGTCGGGAGAACGGTCTCACTCGAGATCACGACGAAGGACGTCAACCACAGCTGGTGGGTGCCGCCTCTGACGGGGAAGATGGACGCGATCGCAGGCCAGACCAACATCCTGCACTTCAAGCCCGAGAAGACAGGCACGTGGGTGGGCCAGTGCGCCGAGCTCTGCGGCGTGCAACACGCGGTCATGTACACGCGCGTGACGGTTCTGGACTCGGGCGCCTACGAATCATGGGTCCAGCAGCAGGCGTCCATGTCGGCGGCCGACCTCGGCAAGGAGGTATGGACCGCCGTGTGCGCCAAGTGCCACGGCTTCACCGGCCAAGGTTTGGTGGGCCCGCCGATCGCCGGTAAAGGCACGCTGGCGAACCGCCAGGGACTGATCAAGCTGCTCAGCCAGGGCCAGGACACGGCTCAGTTCCCGAGTTACATGCCGCCCGTCGGAATCGGCTGGAACGGGCATGAGTACGACTCTCTCATCGCCTACATCAAGGCGACACCAGAGCTGTCCGGAAAGGGGCAAACGCAGAGTGGCGGTTAGGACCGAGACGCTCGCCCCCACGTGGAAGGAAGGCCGCGTCGTCGGTTGGGTGACGACGGTCGACCACAAGCGGATCGGCGTGCTCTACATCGTGACCGCATTCGGCTTCTTCATCGCCGCGGGCGTGATGGCGCTCCTGATGCGGGTCCAGCTCTCGCAAGCGGACAACCACATCATCACGCGCGACACCTACAACGAGCTCTTCACGATCCACGGGACGTCGATGATCTTCCTCTTCGTTGTCCCGATCCTCGCCGGGTTCGGGAACTACCTCGTGCCTTTGATGATCGGGGCACGGGACATGGCCTTCCCGCGCCTGAACGCCGCGTCCTACTGGCTCTTCCTCCTGGGCGGCCTCGTCGTCCTCTTCAGTTTCTTCGCTTCGGGAGGCGCGGCCAAGGCCGGGTGGACGTCCTACGTGCCCCTCTCGAGCGAGGCGTTCAGCCCAGGCCACGGCCAGGACCTCTGGATCCTCGGCATCCATCTGACGTCGCTGGCCTCGCTCGCTGGGGCGATCAACTTCGTCGTGACCATCCACAACATGCGCGCGCCGGGGATGACGTGGATGCGCATCCCGCTCTTCATCTGGACGATCGAGGCCTACGCCGTGTTGCTCATCCTCGCCTTGCCGACGATCTCGGCGGCCGCCACCCTCCTACTCCTCGACCGGCAGACGGGGACGGCCTTCTTCGCTCCCGACAACGGCGGCTCGCTGCTCTGGCAGCACATGTTCTGGTTCTTCGGCCACCCCGAGGTCTACATCATGGTCCTGCCGGCGATGGGGATGATCTCGGAGGTCATCCCCATCTTCTCGCGCAAGCCGATCTTCGGCTACAAGGCGATCGCCTTCTCGACCATCGGCATTGCATTCGCGAGCATGCTGGTCTGGGCCCACCACATGTTCACCGTCGGGCTCCCCACGTGGCTGCAGGGCTGGTTCCTGATCACGTCCTTCTCGGTCGCGGTGCCGACCGCCATAAAGATCTTCAACTGGCTCGCAACGCTCTGGCGGGGCCAGCTCTGGTTCCGCGCCCCGCTGCTCTTCGCGCTCGGCTTTATCGGCCTTTTCACGATGGGCGGCCTCTCGGGAATCATGCTCGCGGCTTTCCCGATCGACTACCAGGCGCAGGACACCTATTACGTCGTCGCGCACCTGCACTACGTCCTCTTCGGAGGGACCGTCTTCGGGATCTTCGCGGGCCTCTACTACTGGTTCCCGAAGATCACCGGCCGGATGTACGACGAGCGGCTGGCACAGATCCACTTCTGGCTCATGTTCGTCGGCTTCAACGCCACCTTCTTGCCACAGCACATGCTGGGCCTCATGGGAATGCCGCGTCGCGTCTACACCTACCAGCGGCACGGGCTCTTCGAGTGGTACAACCTCGTCTCCACGATCGGCTCCTTCATCATGGGCGTCGCGATCCTCGTCTTTCTCGTAAACGCAGTACGCAGCTGGCGGAAAGGACCGCGGGTCGGCAGCGACCCGTGGACCGCGGATACCCTCGAATGGTTCGCGACCTCCCCGCCAGCCCCCCACAACTTCGATCGCGTTCCGTACGTGGCCAGCCCGCGCCCTCTACGCGATCTACGCTTGCGCCTCAGGGAGCAGCGCCGGTGAGACCCGGCCCCTGGTACCGGCTTACGTCCTTGGCCGCCACGGCCGGTGTGGCGCTCGTCGTCACAACGGGCGAGTGGGCGCTCGCACACGACGTCGCCGCGCACGTGACGCTCGCTCTCTTGGCCGGCGTCGTCGTCATGGCCCGGCTCGCGCACCCGGATCGCCCCCGGCTGCTCGTCTCGGCGTGCGCTTCATTCGGCCTCTTTTCGGCAGCGGGGATTGCGGCGTTGGCGGGCGCGCCGACAGGCATCCACCTCGCGCTGGGCGCGAGTGCGCTCGCTGCGAGCTCGGTGGCGACGGCATCGGCATTCCGAGCGTATTCGGGACGGCGGCCCGCACACCGTTCCTCGTTGCGTGACTACCTCACCCTGACGAAGCCGCGCATCATGGCCCTGCTCCTGCTCACCGCGGCCGGAGGGATGTTCGTCGGGGCGCAAGGAGTGCCGAGCGCAGGTCTCCTCGCGGCGACCCTCGGTGGCCTGGCGCTCGCATGCGGAGGCGCGAGCGCGCTGAACCACGTCTTCGACCGCGACCTCGACGCCCACATGCGCCGCACGGACAGGCGACCGGTCGCGGCGGGACGCGTCACCCCCGAACGAGCACTTGAGTTCGGCGTCGCCCTGTCGGCGCTGTCGTTCGTGGTGCTCGCGAGCTTCGTCAACGTCTTGGCAGCCCTACTCGCAGTGGCGGGAAACCTGTTCTACGTCGTGGTCTACACGCGCTACCTGAAGCGCTCGACCCCCCAGAACATCGTCATCGGCGGTGCAGCCGGCGCCGTCCCGCCTCTCGTGGGCTGGGCGGCCGTCACCGGGAACCTCACGCTTCCCGCCCTCTTCCTGTTCCTGATCGTCTTCTACTGGACGCCGCCCCATTTCTGGGCGTTGGCGTTGCTGATCCGGCGGGACTACGAGGCGGCGCGCGTGCCGATGCTGCCGGTCGTGAAGGGGGAAACGGAGACAGCCCGCTCGATCTTGCGGTACACGCTCCTTCTCGTTGCGATCTCGCTCCTTCCGGTCGTTTGGCGCACGGTCGGCTGGGTCTATCTGGGAACGGCGATCGTGCTCGGGGCCGCGTTCATCGGGCTGGCCCTCGCGTTGCGGCGCGAAACGACCCCAGTCAGGGCACGACGCCTCTTCAGCTTCTCACTTGCGTACCTCGCGCTCCTCTTCGTCGCCATGGCCCTCGACCCGCTCATCCTCTGACGGAGCTCTGATGGACCCCGAGACCGCACGTAAGAACGTCCGGCTCGGTCTCGCGCTGTTCAGCCTGGCGCTCCTCCTCTTCGCCGGTTCGATCCTCATCGCCGAGATCTACAACGTCGTCTCGCGCTGACGACCTGAACGCGTTCCTCGCGGTCCCCGACGAGGTTGGCGACGGCATCCGGCTGGGCGTCAAGGATCTCTTCGACACGGCCGGGCTGACCACGACGTACGGCTCGGCGATCTTCCGCGCTCACGTGCCGGAACGGTCGGCGACCGCGGTCACGCTCCTCGCGGAAGCCGGCTACGCCATCGTCGGGAAGACCAACCTGCACGAGTTCGCCTACGGGATCACGTCGGAGAACCCGCACTACGGCGACGTCGTCAATCCGATCGACCGCGGCCGGATCCCGGGGGGATCGAGCGGCGGCTCCGCAGCCGCGCTCGCCGCCGGGCTCTGCGACGCCGCGTTGGGAACGGACAGCGCGGGCTCGATCCGCATCCCGGCAGCCTGTTGTGGAATCGTCGGCTTCAAGCCGACCCACGGTCTCGTTCCGATCGACGGTTGCTGGCCGCTGGCGCCCAGCTACGACACTGGCGGGCCGATGGCTCGTGACGTCGCGGGCTGTATAGCGATGATGAAAGCGCTCGTACCCGGCTTCGAGCCGCTGACCGTCGCGTTGTCCGAGCTCAAGGTCGGAGTCGCGTGGCTCGAACATGCGGATCCGCTCGTCCGGGCCCGCGTCGGGGAGGCGGCGGCGCTCCTTCACGCCGAGTCGGTCGACCTGCCTCTCGCGGAGTACGCCACGTATCCCGTCTTCATGGCCGAGGCCGCCGACGTTCACCGCGAGCTCTTCGCCGACCACGCTGACGAATACGGCGAAAACGTGCGCACCAAGGTGGAACGGTGCCTGGCCGTGTCTCCCGAAGAGGTGGAGCAGGCACAGGGCGCACGCGACCGCTACCTCGACGACCTCAACGAGGCCTTCGGGGACTACGACCTCGTTGTGACTCCGACGCTGGAATGCGTCGCACCACCCGTCGGCATCGGCGACCTCGCCCTCCGCGAACGGCTGATTCGCCTGACGTATCCGTTCAACTTCGTCGGCACTCCGGCGCTGGCGCTCCCATGCGGTGCGGCAGAGGACGGCTTGCCGGCTTCCGTGTCCCTCGCAGGCAGGCGCGGGACGGACGGCTACGTGCTGGGTGCGGGGCTGGCGCTGGAGGCCGCTCTGTCAGCGAGCACGTAGGTCTCGGGTGCGTGGACGCGGGCGGCCGGCAGCGACTCGTCGCCCGCCAGCACGCGGGCCAAGATGTCCTGTTTCTTCTCGCCGCCGACGACGAAGGCGACGACCGGTCCGGTGTTCAGGAGCGGCAGCGAGAACGAATACCGCGGCACGAAGGGCTCCCACCCCGGCTCCGGCACGTAGACGATCGGATCGGTCGCCTCCAACTCGGGCTTGCCCGGGAAGAGGGACGCCGTGTGGCCGTCGGGCCCGATCCCGAGGAGGATCAGGTCGAACCGGTCGGGAAGCTCGACCGAGGTCGACCGCAGCGGATGAATCTGCTCCTCGGGAATCGCGACCTTGGAGAGCAGCGTGTCGTGCGCGAGCTTTTCGTTCGAGAGGTCGTCGTCCGGGGGCACGTCGCGCTCATCGCTCCACCACACGTGCCAGTTCGGCCAGTCCAGGTCCATTCCGGACAGACGCTCGTAGACCGCGCCGACCGAAGTCCCGCCCGTCAGAGCAATCCGGAACTCACCGGGACTCGCTCGCTCCGCGATCCAGCGCGACCCAAGGTCAGCTAGATCGCTACTGACGAGAAGCTCCGTACCGCCTCCTCGTACACGCGGTCACGGCCGAAGATCTCCAGCTGCTCGGAAAGGAGGTCGCTCGCAGTCGGACGTTCGAACCGGCCAAGCGCGGCCTCGCGCCCATCCACCTCGACCAGCTCGATCTCGCCGGCGGGCTGATGCTCGAGCTCGACATCGCGGTCGAGCCGTACCGCGAGCCAGCGCGAGAGCAGCATCGTCTCCGCGCGCGGGCCCGCGACACGGATGTTCGAGGCTTCCGAGACGTTGGGCCAAAGCGCTGCGACTGCCCGCCGCCAGGGCTCCGTCCGCGCCCAGGCGATGTCCGAGACGACCGTCCGGTCGAAGAGCTCAGCAAGACGGTCGTATCCGTATTCGGGGTTTGGCCACTCGGAGGAGTCGACGATTAGGCGGTCTGTGACATCCACGAGCTCCTCGAGCTCGTGCGCGCCCCACGGACATTCACCGCGCCAGCGGAGGAAGACCGGCAGATCCGGAACGAGGAGCGGCTCGACGACGCTCGCCGGGGCCGCGGCGCGACGGCCGCGCAACCGGATGGAGATCACCTCGGAACAGACTTCCTGCTCGATCCCTCCGCGCAGGAAGCAGCGCAGGTCGACCTCCGCCTCGAGAGCGTCCTCCGCGTCGCTGGGCTGCGGGAAGATGAGGATCGTCCGCGACGGATGACGTTCCGCAAGGCCGGCGAGCGTCTCGCGGGCAGCGTCGGCCCAGCGCTCAGGCACCCAGGCCATGTGGGTCAGGACACTCGTTCGGAGCTTTGGATGCGCACCCGGCTCCTCGGAGACATCACGCAACCGCGCGAGCTCGTGCTCGATCTCCTGGATGCTCGTCAGTGGGTCCGCCACTCGCGTCCGTCCCGAGCCATCAGCTCGTTCGCGGCCGCGGGGCCCCAGGTCCCGGCGGCGTAGTTGGGGAAGCTGGGCCGGTCGCGCTTCCACGGCGCGACCATCGCGTCCACGATCGCCCACTGCTCCTCCACCTCATCCGCGCGCGTGAAGAGGGTGGCGTCGCCGAGCAGACAGTCGAGGATGAGGCGTTCGTAGGCCTCGGGCAGGCCCGTCCGGAAGGTGCCGCCGTAGAGGAAGTCCATGTGCACGGTGCGAATCGACATGCCCTGGCCCGGCACCTTCGCGCCGACGGCCAGCGAGACGCCTTCGTCGGGCTGAATGTGAACGAGGAGGAGGTTGGGCCGCAACCCGTCCTCGGAATCGAGCTCGAAGGGCGGATGTGGCGCGCGCTTGAACTCGATTGCGATCGTGGTCTCTCGCCGCGGCAAGCGCTTCCCCGTGCGAATGTAGAAGGGCGTGTCCGCCCAGCGCCAGTTGTCGACGTAGAGCTTGGCCGCAACGTAGGTCTCCGTCATCGAATCCGGCGCGACACCTTCCTCCTCGCGATAGGCAGGCACTTCCTGCCCTTCGATGTAGCCGGGCCCGTACTGTCCGCGGATCACGTGCTTCGGCCCGGGCGTGTGCATGGCTTTCAGCACCTTCACCTTCTCGTTCCGCACCGAGTCGGCGGAAAAATCGATCGGCGGCTCCATCGCCGTCAGCGCGACGAGCTGGAGCAAGTGGTTTTGGACGATGTCGCGGATCGCGCCTGCCTGCTCGTAGAACCCGGCCCTTCCTTCGATCCCCAGCGACTCTCCCACCGTGATCTGCACGTGGTCGACGAACTGGCGGTTCCAGATCGGCTCGAAGATGCCGTTGGCGAACCGCAGCACCAACATGTTCTGGACGGTTTCCTTGCCGAGGTAATGGTCGATGCGGAAGATCTCGGACTCCGCGAAGTACTCGCGGATCACCTCGTTGAGGTGGCGCGCGCTCTCGAGATCGTGGCCGAACGGCTTCTCCACGATGAGCCGAGTCCACCCCTCCGTCGAACGCCGCTTCCCCATCGCGACGACGATCGTCTCGATCGCGGAAGGCGGGACGGCGAGGTAATAGACGCGATTGCCGGCGGTGCCCCGATCTTTGTCCAGTGAGTTCAGACACTGGACGACATGCTCCTCCCCGCCGTCGTCTGCGAAGTCGGTCGCGACGTAGCGGATCCCCTCGGCGAGCTCGTCCCAGACGTCCTGGCGGAACTCGTCGCGGCCGTGCTCGACAACGGCCTGGCGCATCTTCTCGCGAAAATCGTCGTCGGACATCGGCGTGCGGGCGACACCGACGACACCGAAGTTGGCCGGCAGGAGATTCCGGAAGGCAAGCGAGTAGAGCGCCGGGAACAGCTTCCGTTGCGTGAGATCTCCGGACGCGCCGAAGATCGTCATCGCGCACGGCTCGGCCTGCCGGCGCTTGCGCAGCCCTTCGAGGAGCGGATTCTCCTGCGTGGCCGCCGGCGCCTGCGTCATGGGCGGGTCACTCTGTCTTCACCGCGTGGCCGCCGAATTGCTTGCGGAGCGCCGCGTTGATCTTCGCGCCGAAGGACTCGTCCTGGCGGGAAGCAAAGCGAGCAAACAGCGAGGAGGCGATGACCGGCGCAGGCACGCTTTCGTTGATCGCCTCGAAGACTGTCCAGCGCCCCTCCCCGGAGTCCTCGACGTAACCGGCGATGTTCTCGAGATCGCTGCCCTCCTGCTCGAACGCGTCGTAAAGGAGCTCGAGCAGCCAGCTGCGGACGACCGAGCCGTAGCGCCAGATGCCGGCGATCTCGTGGAGGTCGAGCTCGAACTCGGAGGCGTTCATGATCTCGAAGCCCTCCGCGTAGGCCTGCATCAGGCCGTACTCGATCCCGTTGTGGACCATCTTCACGAAGTGGCCGGCCCCCGAGGGGCCGACGTGCGCGTAACCGTCGTCGGGAGCAAGTGTCTTGATGGCCGGCTCGACCTGCTGGAAGCCCTCGTCGTCGCCGCCGACCATGATGCAGTAGCCGTTCGCGAGCCCCCAGACTCCGCCCGAGACGCCGGCGTCGAGGAAGCACACGCCCTTCTCCTTGGCCTGGGCGGCGCGGCGCTGGGAGTCGCGGAAGTTGGAGTTACCGCCGTCGACGATCGTGTCTCCGTCCTCGAGCAGTGGCAGGAGCGTCTGGAAGGCGTGCTCGGTCGGGTCGCCGGCGGGGATCATCAGCCAGACGACGCGCGGCTGCTCCAGCATCCCGGCGAGCTCGACGAGGGAATCCGCAGTTCGCTCGGGTGCGCTGCGCGCATACGTCTCCACTTCGTGTCCGTCGCGGCGGAGGCGCTCCGTCATGTTTCCGCCCATACGGCCCAGGCCAACCATGCCGAGCTTCATGCGAGTTCCTCCAGTCTGATGCGAACGATAGGTCGGCCGCGCTGCTCGAGAGCCGCGTAGTCGCCGGCCGCTTGGGCGCGGATGAGGCGGGCGAAGCCGAAATCCCGCCCTGGAATCTCGAGCTCCTCGCCGGGATCGTCGAAGACTTGGATGAAGCGGCCTGTCGGGGGGCCGCCCTTGTGCAGCTGGCCCGTCGAGTGCAGGTAACGCGGCCCGAGCCCGTGGGTGACGACGCAGCCGGTCTCACGAGCGCGCGTGATCAGGGTCTTGAGCTCGCCTTCGCGCGCGGGATCGATGAAGGCCTGGATACAGACGTACTCCGGCGGCGCCGCCTCCGCCAGCAACTCCTCGACCAAATCGGCCATGGCTCGGGACCCGGTCCCGGGGGGCGAGCCCTCGTCGCGGCGGGAAAGGACCTCGTTGGTGCGGTCCTTGGCCTCCTGCACGTTTGGCTGGTCGAAGGGGTTGATCCCGAGGATCGAGCCGGCGACGGCGGTGGCGAACTCCCAGCGGTAGAACTCCTGCCCCAGCTCATAGGGATCCGAGACGCGCACCTCCTCGCTCTGGCGATCCGGCCCCAGCGGACGCTCTTCGGGGGCCGGAACGAGCCCCTTGCCCTGCTTGCCCGTCGACTCCGCCAGCAGCTGCTCCACCCACAGTCCAAATCCGCCCGGATTCGGGCTGACGACGATCTTGTCGCGGCCCTCCTGCCAGCCCGCGCCGAGCCGCTCACCGAGATCGAGGCCGGGATTGCCCTCGTCGAAGCGACACGCCTCCACCATCTCGTCCACCCGCGTCAAAAAGCGATCGAGATCCACTCCCAAGAGGGCGGCTGGCACCAATCCGAACACGGACAACGCGGAGTAGCGGCCTCCGATCGTCGGCTCGCCCGGGAAGATCGCGCGAAACCCGCGGTCCCGGGCGACCGCCTCGAGCTCCGACCCGGGATCGGTCACCGCCACGAAGGCGTCCCCTCGCCCGCGCGTCTTCTTCCAGAAGAACTCGAGGTGTGAGCGCGTCTCGAGCGTCGTGCCCGACTTGGAGGAGACGACGAAGAGGGTTCGGTCGAGGTCGAGCTCGTCGGCGAGCCGTCGAATGGCAGCGGGGTGCGTCGTGTCGAGAACGTGCAGCGCCTCGCCAGCGAACGTCCGCCGCAACACCTCGGGCGCAAGACTCGATCCGCCCATGCCGAGGAGAACGAAGGTGCCGAACTCGTGCGCCCCTGCGGCAAACTCCTCCAACTCGCCGATCCGCTCCCGCATCCGTCTCGGCTCGTCGAGCCAGCCGAGCCACTTGCTTTCGTCGCCTCCGGTCCAGACGGTCGCGTCGCGCGACCAGATGCGCTCGACCAGCTCGGCGGTATCGACGGTGGCCATTGGTGGCTCGACCGCGCGGAGCCTACGCCGCCGCGAGCTCGCCGGACTTCGCGCGGATGCCCTCGAGGAGCTCGGCGAAGGAATCGGAGAACTTCTGCACGCCTTCCCGCTCCAGCGTGTCGGTCACGTCGGCGTAGTCGATGCCGGCCTTTCGGATCTCGTCGAACACACGCTCGGCCTCGGCAATCGCTTCCTCGAGCGTCGGCCCCACCTTCCCGTGATCCTGGAAGGCTTCGATCGTCTCCTCGGGCATCGTGTTCACCGTCATCGGGCCGATCAGCTCCTCGACATAGAGGACGTCGCGGTATGCGGGGTTCTTCGTCGAAGTGGATGCCCAGAGACAGCGCTGCGGAGTCGCTCCCTTGGCCGCAAGAGCATCCCAACGCTCGCCGGCGAAGATCTCCTTGTAGCGCTGGTACGCCAGCTTCGCGTTCGCCACCGCGAGCTTGCCGTTGAGCTCCTCGTGGCCGCCAACCTCGTCTAGCCGACGGTCGGCCTCGGTGTCGACTCTGGAGACGAAGAAGCTGGCCACGGAAGCAACCTTCGTCGGATCGCCGCCGCTTTCCACCAGCCGCTCGAGCCCGCGAATGTACGAATCGGCCACCTCTGCGTACCGATCCAGCGAAAAGATCAGGGTGACGTTGATCGAGCGCCCGCGCGAGATCATCTCTTCGATCGCAGGCAGGCCGGGCTCGGTCGCCGGGATTTTGACGAAGAGATTCGGCCTGTCGATCCAGTCGTGCAGCCGCTGCGCTTCCTCAATCGTCGCCTTCGTCTCGTATGCAAGGGTCGGATCGACCTCGATCGAGACGTACCCGTCGCGACCGCCGCCCCCGTCCCACACGGGGCGAAGCAGGTCGAGCGCGTCGCTTACGTCCTTGACCGCAAGCCGGAGGAAGACCTCTTTCGGGTCGCGCTCTTCTTCGAGGACTTCGCGCAGCTGCTCGTCATAGGCGCTGCCGCTCGACAGGGCCTTCTGAAAGATCGTCGGATTGGAGGTCACGCCGACCACTGCGTCCTCGCGCATTCGCCGAGCCAACTCGCCACTCCGAAGCAGGTCGCGTGAAAGAAAGTCGATCCAGACGCTCTGGCCGTAGTCGGCCAGCTGATGCAGTCGCGATTGAGCCATGTCGCGTCCTTCCGTTGCTTTCGTTGCGTTGTCCTACCCGGATTTAGCCTAGCTATCAACCTCTGACGCCTGGGTAGGATGCCCCCATGACCGAGCACGAGCGCTGGCACGAGCTCGCGCAGCAGCTTCGCGTCGATTCGGTGCGCGCGGCCGCGGTGACGAAGTCCGGCCACCCGACCTCTTCGATGTCGGCGGCCGACCTGATGGCGGTCCTGCTCGCCAAGCACCTCCGCTACGACTTCGACGACCCGAAGAATCCGGCCAACGACCACCTGATCTTCTCGAAAGGCCACGCTTCCCCGCTCCTCTACTCCATCTACAAGGCGGCGGGGGCGATCACGGAGGAGGAGCTCCTCACCTTCCGCACCTTCGGCAGCCGTCTCGAGGGGCATCCGACGCCCGTTCTGCCGTGGGTGGACGTCGCCACCGGCTCACTCGGCCAGGGGCTGCCGATCTCGGTCGGCGTGGCGATCGCAGGAAAGAAGCTCGATCGCATCCCGTACCGGGTCTGGTGCCTCTGTGGGGACAGCGAGGTGGCCGAAGGATCGATGTGGGAGGCATTCGAGCACGCGGCGTTCATCGGGCTCGACAACCTGACGGCGATTATCGACGTCAACCGACTCGGCCAGCGCGGCGAGACGATGCACGGCTGGGACTTGGATTCCTATGCCGACCGCGCGAAGGCGTTCGGCTGGCATGCGCTCGAGATCGACGGCCACGACCTGGCAGCCATTGACTCCGCTTACGAGGAGGCCGCCGGGACGACCGGTCGCCCGACGGCCATCGTGGCTCGGACGATCAAGGGCAAAGGCGTGAAGGAAGTCGAGGACAAGCCCGGCTGGCACGGGAAGGCGCTCGACGACCCGGAGCACGCCATCGAGGAGCTGGGCGGAATCCGCAACATCACCGTGGACGTGGCCAAGCCCGAGCCCGCACAGCCGCATTCCTTCGAGACCGGCCCGCTCTCACTCCCGCGATACGAGGTCGGAGACGAAGTGGCGACCCGGAAGGCCTACGGCGAGGCGCTTGCGGCCATCGGCAAGGCGGACGGGCTGGTCGTCGGTCTCGACGGAGAGGTCTCGAACTCGACGTTCGCCGAGATCTTCGCCGAGGCCGAGCCGGAGCGGTATTTCGAGATGTACATCGCGGAGCAGCAGATGGCTGCAGCAGCCGTCGGAATCCAGGTGCGCGGCTGGAAGCCCTTCGCCTCCACCTTCGCGGCGTTCTGGACGCGGGCGTACGACTTCATCCGCATGGCCGCCATTTCGCGGGCGAACATCCGCCTGTGCGGCTCGCATGCCGGTGTCTCGATCGGCGAGGACGGCCCCTCTCAAATGGCGCTCGAGGACCTGGCGGCCTTCCGCGCCGTGCACGGGAGCACCGTGCTCTATCCGAGCGACGGCAATTCCACCGCGAAGCTCGTGGCCGAGATGACTGACCGTGAGGGGATCGTCTTCCTGCGCACGACGCGCGCGAACACGCCGGTGCTCTACGAAGCTGGCGACGTATTCCCGATCGGCGGGAGCAAGGTCGTGCGCGACGGCGACGATGTCACTCTCGTCGGCGCGGGCATCACGCTGCACGAGGCGCTCAAGGCTGCCGACACGCTCGCAGAGGAGGACATCTCCGCGCGCGTGATCGACCTCTACTCCGTCAAGCCGATCGACGAGGACACGCTCCGGTCGGCCGCCGAAGCGACAGGCGCGATCGTGACGGTCGAGGATCATTGGCCGGAAGGCGGGCTCGGCGAGGCGGTGCTCGCCGTATTCGCGGAGGACGAGGAGCGGCCTCCCATCGTCTGCCTGGGCGTCCAGGGCATGCCCGGGTCGGGAAAGCCGGCCGAGCTGCTCGCCGCAGCCGGAATCGACACCGAGCACATCGCCGACGCGGCGCGAAAGCTCGTTTCGGCAACCGCCGGCGCCGCGCGGCACTAGGAGCCCATGGCTGTCCTCGTTGCCTCAGGGCTCCGCAAGGAGTTCAGCGGCGAGCCGCTCTTCGACCGCGTGTCATTCAAGGTCGAGACAGGCGATCGCGTCGCTCTCGCCGGCCCGAACGGGGCGGGCAAGACCACTCTGCTCCGCATGCTCACCGGAGAGATTCCACCCGACGCGGGCGAGCTCGCGTTCCGCAAGGGAACGCGAGTGGCTCTCCACGACCAGCGACCCCCGACCGATCGCGGCCTGACGCTTTCCGCGTACGTCTTCTCCGCCGCGACCGAGCTCATCGCCGCCGAGGAAGAGCTCTCTCGCCTCGAGCAGGCGATGGCCTCAGGCGCCCACGACGCCGCCACGCTCGACTCGTACGCGCGCGCGCAGGCCCGGCTCGAACACGCGGGAGGCTACGACTGGCGCGAGCGCGCTCTGGCCGTGCTCCGCGGGCTCGGGTTCGCGGATGCCGACCTCCGTCGTCCGCTCTCGACCTTTTCCGGCGGGGAGCTCACACGTGCCTCGCTTGCGCGTGCGCTCGCGGGTGAGCCCGACCTTCTGCTTCTGGACGAGCCCACAAACCACCTCGACGTCTCGAGCATCGAATGGCTCGAGCGCGAGCTCAACTCTCTGCGCGCGGCTGTCGTCCTGGTTGCGCATGACCGCTGGTTTCTCGAAGCGGTGACGAACGCGACCCTCGAGCTCGAGCTGGGCCGCGCGACCTACTTTCCCGGCCCGTGGCACGCCTGGCGCCAAGAGAAGGCACAACGCGCCGCGCACGCGCAGAAGACCGCCGATCGCATCTCCGTTGACATCGAGCGGCTCGAGCGCTTCGTCGCACGGTTCCGTTACAAGAAGGAGAAGGCGAAGCAGGCTCAGGCGAAGCTGACCCAGATCTCGCGGCTCGAGAAGGAGCGCTCGGCCGCGATGCGAGAGCGCGAGCTGCTCACGAGGCGCTCACGTGCGCTCGGCTTCGAGTTCATCAGGCCGGCGAGGAGCGGCCGCGTCGTGTTGGAGCTCACGGAAGAGACGGTCGGCGTCAACGGCCGCGTGCTCCTGGAGGACGTCTCCCTCGCGCTGGAGCGAGGCGAGCACGTCGCGCTCGTCGGTCCGAACGGCAGCGGGAAGACAACGCTGCTCGAAGCGATCGTCGCGGGTCACTACAAGCTGGGTCACGGAGTCCAGATCGGCTACTTCAGCCAGCACGGGACCGAGCTCGACGAGCGCGGCTCCGCGCTCGACTGCGCTATGCGGATGACCAGGCTCAACCGACCTGAGGCTCAATCGCTCCTCGGGCGCTTCCTCTTCTCTGGCTGGGACGCGCACGAGAGGCCCGTCAAAGCGCTTTCCGGGGGCGAGCGGCGCAGGCTGGGACTGGCCGTGCTGGTCGCCTCCGGCGCCAACTTCCTGGTTCTGGACGAGCCGACGAATCACCTGGACCTCGCGAGCCGTGAGGCTCTGGAAGCGGCCCTCGAAGCCTTTCCAGGATCGGTACTGCTCGTCACGCACGACCGCGCGCTGATCGACGCAGTCGCAGAGCGCACCGCCGCAATCGAGGACGGCACGATCCGAGTCTACGACGGCGGCTGGGCTGAGCTCCTGGAGGCGCGCACAGCGCAGTTCCAGGAAGAGGAGCCGCCACGCAGAGAGCGGAAGACGACCCCTGCGAAGACACCAAACGTCAAAGCCGATCCCTTGGCGGAGCTCGAAGCGCAAATCGAAGCCCAAGAGCAGGTCATCGCCCGGCTCGAGAGCGAGCTCGCGGACGATTGGGGCGACGTCGACCGCATTGCCGCCCACAAGCGCGCCCGCGCCGAGCTTCACACGCTGCTCGAACGCTGGGAAACCCTCCTCGACGAGGTTCCGTCCTAGGCGAGCGGAAAGAGCTCCGCGAGCTTCTTTTCGGAGGCGTCCGTTTCCTCCTGCAGGAAGTCGCGTGCCTCCCGAAAGGCGGCCGCCATCGGCGTGAGGCCCTCGGCGTCCGCAACGGCAAGCAACCGCGTGATGCTCTCCGCGACGAGGTTCTCGATCTTCAGCAGCGCTGTCGCCGGGTCGTCGCTCTGCTCGAGGCTCTCGTAGAGGTGCACTCCGCCGGAGTTGGAGACGAAATCCGGCAGCGCGAGGATCCCTCGCCGGTGCAAGACCTCAAGGGCGCCAGCCGTGTAGGGCGCGTTCGCCCCGGGCGAGACGAGGGCGCATTGGAGTCTCTCCGCTACCGCATCTGTGACCGAGTCGGGCCGCGCCCCAGGCACGAGCACGTCACACTCGAGCTCGAACAACTCCTCCCGCGGGCGTGCCGACACGGAGCCGTGCTCGACGAGGCGGTCGCCGTACTGAGAGCGCAGCTCGATTAGGCCCTCGACATCGAGGCCGTCGGGATCGACGAGGAGGCCCTGGACGGTGCTGACGCCGATGACGCGTGCTCCCGCGTGTGCGCAGGCGCGTGCCGTGCCGGCGCCCACCTTGCCGAACCCTTCGATGACCACGGTGGCGCCGCCGAGCTCCCGTCCAAAACTCTGCAAGGCAGCCTCGGCGGCGGCCTTCACGCCGTGGCCCGTGGCCAGATCGTCCATGCCCAGGCCCTCGTATTCCTTTGCCCAGAGCGGAACATCGTCCGCCCCGTCCGGGACGAAATCGGCCGGGGACGTGCCCATGTCCGGCCCGGTGAGAAAGAAATCCCTCAGCGGGTCGACTGCTCGCCGATACGCCTCCCAAACGGTGGCCCGGTCTCCACCGGCGAAGCGCACCCCGGCCTTCGCACCCGCGTACCGGACGCGGCATACGGCGAACTTCCAGGTCATCGCGCGGGCTAGGCGTGCCACTTCGTCCACGGACACGTCCGGAAGCATCCGCGTGCCGCCTGCCGAGACTGGAAAGAGCTCGTGATCGATGACGATGAATGCCTCGAGCCCGACCGTTTCGTCGCGGAGGTCGATGACGCGAGCCGGGGCGGTCACGGCTGCGCGTCCCCGGAGAGGGTGGCGATCAAGGCTTCCGCGACCACCTTCATCGGGCGACCCGAGACCTGACTCGCACGCCGAAGCCGCGTGAAGGCGTCCTGCTCCGTGAGGCCCTCGCGTTCCATGAGCAAGCCCTTTGCGCGTTCGACGATCTTGCGAGTGGCGAGCGCGTCGGCCAACGACTCCGCCTCGT
Organism: Gaiellaceae bacterium; assembly: GCA_036506175.1. Taxonomy (GTDB): domain Bacteria; phylum Actinomycetota; class Thermoleophilia; order Gaiellales; family Gaiellaceae; genus JAIBJP01. The sequence continues at coordinate 12,710 of DASXSE010000043.1, read as the reverse complement.
CCCGCAAGGTCTCCAGCTCGGCGTGGCGCGCCTTGGCCGTCTGAATCGCGGGGAGCAGATCCGTGTCGCGAAACGGCTTGACGAGATAGCCGAACACGCCGGCCTCGACCGCCCGGGCGACCAGATCTTCCTGGCCATAAGCGGTGAGCATGACGATGGGTATCGGGCGTTCGGCGAGGATGCGCCGGGCGGCTTCGATTCCGTCGAGCCGCGGCATCTTCACGTCCAGCACGGCGAGGTCAGGCTTCTCGCTTCTCGCCAGCTCGACAGCCTCCTCACCGTCGCGCGCTTCCCCGCAGATCTCGAAGCCTGCCCGCTCCAGGGTCTGGCGGAGGTCGAGTCTGATGATCGTCTCGTCTTCCGCCACGAGGATGCGGAGCGGCTCGGTCGCCGGCACAGTTTTGGCGCTCTCCGGTGTCACCCGCACGCGCCCGGCCGCTTTAGGCTGAAGCCGTTGGGACGGGGAGGTGGGTCTCCCAGTCTGACCCGCGTGTAACTCAAGGCGAGAAGGCGACCTCGGCGCGAAGCCCTCCGTCCGCCCTTAGCGAGAGCTCCCCCTTCAGCTCGTCGCGGACGAGCGCCCGCACGATCGAGAGGCCGGTGCCCTCCTCGGAACCCTCCCAGCGTCCGTTGTCCGCGACCGTCAGCCGAACACGACCGTTCGCGCGGCCGAGCTCGACGCGGACTTCGTCACCACCGTGCTCGAGCGCGTTCTGGAGTAGTTCGCTGAACACGAGCGCGAGGGCCGTGGCGCGCCCTCCATGAAGAGCGATGGATTCCACGTGAGCCTCGACCCGCTTCCCACCCCCAAGACCTTGCACGAGCATGGCGCGCAGCCGCTCGACGAGCTCGCCCAGGTCGACATCCTCGTCACGCCGATCGGTGAGCACCTCGTGGACGGCTGCGATGGCAAGGATGCGGTTGACGGAATCGGCGAGCGCCTTCTCCGGATCCGTCGCGCCCGAGCGCGCCTGCAGGCGCAGAAGCGAGGCGACAGTCTGCAGGTTGTTCTTGACGCGGTGATGGATCTCCTGGGCGACGACGCCACGCATGACCGCGCGCCCGTGTTCGACGGCAACGGCAGCGTGGTGGGCGATCGACGCCAGGAGCCGCTTCTCCTCCTCGGTGAACGGCGTGTCGCGGTCGCAGACGAGCTCGCCCAGCGTACGCCCTTTCCACCGCAGCGGAAACCGAACGGCATGCTTGCCGGCGCGTCCTTCCGGCCACGCGATGGTGCCGTCCTCGAGGACGAGGGCAGCGCCGGTCGCGCCGACCGCGTCCATCGTCGTCTTCACGATCGCCTCGAGCGACTCCTCGAGGTAGAGAGAGTCGGAAACCGCTTCTGAGATCGACGCCAGGGCCTCCAGCTCGGAGACTCGCCGCTGGGCGGCGTCGTAGAGCTTCGCATTCTCGATCGCCTGCGCGACCTGGCCGGCGATGGCCATGAGCAGATCGATCTCCGCCGCGCTGAACTCGCGCGGGGCCTCCGTGCGCACGTTGAGTGCGCCTTCCAGGCGCTCCTTCGCCAGGATCGGGACGGCGAGGATCGACTCGTACTGCTCCTCGCGCAGGTTTGCGAAGCGCTTGAAGCGCGGATCGAGGTGGGCGTCGCGCGGAATCATCACCGGTGCCCGGTCAGCGGCAGCCGTTCCCGTGATGCCCTCTCCGGGCCTCATTTTGGGCACCGGGGTCATCTCCTCGACACGCGTTCCGAACGACGCCTGCAAGACGAGCTCGCCGGCGGCCTCGTCGTAGAGATAGACGAAACAAGCGTCGGTTTCGAGGGCCTCCGCCGTCTTGCGGGCGATCAGATCGAAGACCTCGTCGAGGTCGAGAGTGGAGTTGACGGCCGCGATCGTCTCGGTGAGGAGACGTAGGTGACGGGCCGATTCGTCCATGGGACGAAGCTTAGGCGCTCTTTAGCGAGCGCCTTGCGACTCCGATAACTAGCCCGTGATCGGTCCCCCGGCCTCGCAAAGGCCGCCGCGCCTCGTCCTGCGCTTCGCGCTCTACAGCGCCTTGGCGCTCTTCCTCGCCGGCCTCGGCATTCTCTGGTTCGTCCGCCACGAGGCCGAGGCGCGCGCAGAGGACGAGGTCACCGCTCGGGTCAGCTCGGCGGCCGCCATGCTGGCCCCGCAGCTCCGCCCCTCCGACCTTCAGGAACCGGTCACAGGAGCGCGCTTGATCGCCCTCGACGAGCTCTTCCGGCCCGAGCTCAGAGGCGGGATCCTGCGCGTGAAGCTCTGGCGCGCAGACGGCCTGGTGACCTACTCGAACGATCGCACGCTCATCGGCAGCACGAGCCTGGACAGTGCGGAGTTCGAGGAGGTGCTGGGCGGCCGGACGATCCGCGAGCTCGGCCACCTGAATGACGAAGGCGGGTCCGGCCAGAACATCAAGATCGTCTCCGCTTACGTTCCCCTGAAGCTCAAGGGGCAAAGGCATCCCACAGGCGTCCTCGAGTTCTACAACGACTACGGACCGGTCGGGGAGCAGGTGTCCGACACCGTCAAGCCCCTCGCTCTTGCACTCGGGCTCGCCCTCCTCCTCCTGTATGCGTCCCTTTTCCCGATCCTGAACCAGGTCACGAAGGCGCTCGAGAACCGCAGCCGCCGTCTCGCTCAGCAGGCGGAGGAGCTCGAACGGACGCTCAACGAGCGCCGGCAGGCTCTCGCCGGCCTCCGCGAGGCCGAAACGCGCTACCGCACGCTCGTCGAACAGCTGCCGCTCGTCACGTACGTCAGCGCGATCGACAAGCCGGGATTCTCCGCTTACGTGAGCCCGCAGATCGAAGAGCTCCTCGGCTACACGGCCGAGGAGTGGCTCGAGACGCCCAATCTCTTCTGGCGCGTCGTGCACCCGGAAGATCTGGAGCGCGTGCGCACCGAGCACGTGGCCGGGTACAACGCTGGGGGATCGTTCGCCACCCAGTACCGCCTGCTCGCACGCGACGGTCGCACCGTCTGGGTCGAGGACGAGGTGATGATCGTCCACGACTCCGAGGGCAAGCCCCTTCAGGCCCAGGGGTTCCTGCTCGACATCACGACCCGCAAGCGCGCGGAAAGCGCCGTCGCCGCGAGCGAGGAGCGCTTCCGCACGCTGGTCGCCAACGTTCCGGGCGTCATCTTCCGCTGCGCGATCGACGCGGACTGGACGATGTCCTACCTGAGCGACGAGATCGAGGAGCTTGCCGGCTACCCCTCCTCGGACTTCATCGCGAACCAGGTGCGCACGTTCGGCAGCATCATCCACCCGGAAGACACAGGACCTGTCGCGGAAGAGATCGAGAGAGCGGTCGCGGGGGAGCGTCCTTACACGATCGAGTACCGGGTCGTTCACCGCGACGGACAGATCAAGCACGTGGTCGAGCGGGGGCAGGCGGTCGTCACGCCCGAGGGCCGGATGCTCGACGGCGCCATCTTCGACCTGACAGACAGAAACTTGGCCGAGGAGGCAAGGTTGAAGCTCGCCGCAATCGTCGAGTCCGCACCCGATGCGATCGTGGGCACCGATCTGGAAGAACGCATCACGAGCTGGAATCTCGGAGCGGAGCGGCTCTTCGGTCACACCGCCGCGGAGATGATCGGCAACAACTTCTCGATTCTCGTACCCGAAGATCGCAGGGAGGAGCGCCAAGAGCTCGTCGCGCGAGCCGCAGCCGGCGAGGACGTCCGACGCTTCGAGACCGTGCGCTTGCGCAAGGGGGAGGAGCCCGTGAATGTCTCCGTCACGATCTCGCCGATCCGGGATCTCACGGGCGCGGCCGTCGGCGTGGCGACGATCTCCCAGGACATCACCCAGCGCAAGCACACCGAGGCCGAGCGCGAACGGCTCCTGCTCGAGCTCGCCCTCCAGAACGAGCGCCTGCTCGAGCTCGACCGCCTGAAGGACGAGTTCGTCGCGCTCGTATCCCACGAGCTACGGACACCGCTGACTTCGATTCGTGGCTATCTCGAGCTTCTGCTCGACGGCGAGGCGGGCGACCTCACCGACGAGCAGCGCCAGTTCCTCGGCGTCGTCGAGCGCAACGCGCACCGGCTCCTCACGCTCGTCGGAGACCTCCTCTTCCTGGCCCAGGTCGAGGCGGGCAAGCTCTCGCTGGAGTTCGGTGCCGTCGATCTGGGCGCCTTGGCCGCCGAGTGCGTCGAGACCGGCCGCCCTCTGGCGGAGGAGAAGGGGGTCACGCTGACGCTCGCCACGGGCCCGCTTCCATTGCTTGCCGGCGACCATGCGCGCTTGGCCCAGCTCCTGGACAACCTGGTCTCGAACGGAATCAAGTTCACTCCCGCAGGCGGACGGGTCGACGTCCGCATCCGCGGCGAGCGGGGCCAGGCCGTCATCGAGGTCCGGGACACCGGCATCGGCATCCCGCCCAACGAGCAGGAGCACCTCTTCGAACGCTTCTATCGGACGTCGAAAGCGACCGAGCAGGCGATTCCCGGGACTGGCCTCGGACTCGCGATCTCGAAAGCGATCGTGCAGGCCCATGGGGGCCTGATCGTGGTCGCGAGCGAGGATGACGCCGGCAGCACCTTCCGCGTCTCGCTCCCCGTCCGGCAGGCTCAGCCGGGCGAGATGGACGCCGAGGAGGTCGCCCTGTGACAACCGCTGGCCGCCCTCTCGTCCTGGTCGCCGATGACGACCCGGACATCCTCTCGCTCGTGGCCTTCCGCCTGGAACGGTCAGGCTATGAGGTTGTGGTTGCGCGCGACGGCGAGCAGGCGGTCGCGGCGGCCTTGGAGCGGACGCCAGACATCGCCCTGCTCGACGTCATGATGCCGAAGCTCGACGGGTACGAGGCGACAGCCCGGCTGCGCGGGAACGACGCCACTCGACACATGCCCGTGATCCTGCTCACCGCGCGCGTACAAGACGCGGACATCGCCCGCGGCCTCGAAGCGGGCGCAGACGACTACGTGAAGAAACCCTTCTCGACGCAGGAGCTTCGGGACCGCGTTCAGGCCGCCCTCGGCCGGTAGCGGTACCCGAACCCGCGCACAGTCTCGATCGGCGACGCCTCCGGCCCCCCGGTTGAGAGCTTCTGGCGCAGATAGCCCACGTAGAGCTTCGTCCGCGCCCGGGACCCGCTGAGCGAGTCGCCCCACACGAGCTCGAGAAGCTGCTCGTGCGAGAGCACCTGGTTCGGATGCCGCACGAAAGCGGAGAGCAACTTGAACTCGAGCGGTGTCAGGGCCACGGGCTCCCCGCCGACCTTGACCTCGCGCTGCGCGAAGTCGATGGCCACGAGCCCGTCGGCGTACGTGCCGGGCTGCTCTTCACGCTGTGGTGTCCGCCGCAGATGCGCCTCGACGCGGGCCAGGAGCTCCTGGCGGCCGAATGGCTTGGTGACGTAATCGTCGGCGCCGGCCTTGAGGCCGCGGACCTTCTCGAGCTCGGCAGCGCGAGCGGTCAGCATCACGACCGGCACGTCGCTCACGTCACGAATCCGCTCGAGCGTCTGCCAGCCGTCGAGCTCGGGCATCGAGACATCGAGGAGGACGAGGTCCGGCGAGGATCCATAGAGGGTCCGTAGGCCATCGCGGCCGTTGGCGGCCTCGACGACGTCATAGGCGGCCCGTTCGAGCAGCTCCCGCAGAAGGCCGCGGATGTCGGCGTCGTCGTCGATGACGAGAACGCGGGCCCGCTTCATACCGCTTCCTTACCAGATGCAGCCGACATTCGCCCGTCCGGCGCCGATCATGAGACCAGTGGGAAGGGTGTTGATCTGCGAGCCGCACGCGGAGGTCCGGGAGCTCCTCCGCCGCGTTGTGGTCCGCCTTGGTCACGAGCCGATGTTGGACGAGGCGCGGCTCCAGCCTGTCGATGCGATCCTGCTCGAACCCGCGCATCCACCGAGCGTAGAGCGGGCGCGAGCCTTCCGCGCCGCCGACGGGAACACACCCATCATCTGCGCGAGCATCGAGCTTCCCGACGCCGGATCGCGGCGCCTCGAGCCGTTCGCGTATCTGGTGAAGCCTTTTGCGCTTCCGGATCTCGAGAGCGCGCTCGTGGCTGCGTTCGAGAGCCGAAACGGCAACGGAACCGGTCATTAACGACCACGAGCTGCTCTGAAAAAGAAGCAGCTCGCGATCGGCCGTCAGTCAGTCCCCCGCTTCACGAGGAAGCGGCGACACCGTCGGCGATTCTACGCCCTCTCGGGATTCTTCACAACACGAGGTACTTCTCCATCTCCCACGGCGTGAGCTGGACGCGGTAGTCGTCCCATTCCTTGCGCTTGAGCTCGACGTACCGATCGAAGATGTGCTTGCCGAGCGCGCGCTTGGCGAGGTTGGAGGCGGCCAATTCGTCGATCGCCTCGCCCAGCGTCTCGGGAAGCGCGACGATTCCGCGCTCGCGTCGCTGCTCGGCGGTCAGGTGGTAGAGGTTCTGCTCCATCGGCGGGGGGAGCTCATAGCCCTTCTCGATTCCTTCAAGTCCGGCGTGGAGTAGCGCCGAGAACGTGAGGTAGGGGTTACATGCGGGGTCAGGACAGCGGATCTCCGCACGCGTCGCCTGCTCGTTGCCGGGCTTGTAAAGCGGAATGCGGATGAGCGCCGAGCGATTCCGGCGCGACCAGGCCACATACACCGGCGCTTCGTAGCCGGGAACGAGACGTTTGTACGAATTCACCCACTGGGCGAAGACGGCCGAGATCTCGCGCGCGTGATGCAGCTGTCCGGCGATGAACGCCTTGCCGACCTCGGAGAGATGCCACTCGTCGTCCTCGTCGAAAAATGCATTGCTCCCGTTGGCGAACAGGGACTGGTGGGTGTGCATGCCTGACCCGTTCTCACCGAAGAGCGGCTTCGGCATAAAAGTGGCGTGATAGCCGGCCTTCTTGGCGATCTCCTTCACGACCAGGCGATAGGTGATCGTGTGGTCGGCCATGTCCAACGCGCTCGCGTAGCGCATGTCGATCTCGTGCTGGGACGGCCCGACCTCGTGGTGGACGTACTCGATCGGGATGCCCATGGACTCGAGCGCCTTCACCGTGTCGTGGCGGAGGTCGCTGGCCGCGTCCATCGTCGTCATGGCGAAGTAGCCGCCCTCGTCGAGGGTCTCGGTGCCCGTGTCCGTCTTGAAGAGGAAGTACTCGAGCTCGGGCCCGACGTTGAACGTGTCGAACCCCATGCCCTTCATCCGCTCGAGCGCGAGCCTGAGGACATGGCGCGGGTCGCCGTCGTATGGCTGGCCGTCAGGCGTGACGACGTCGCAGATCATGCGCGCGACGACGTGCCCGTTGCTCGGCATGAGCTGGAAAGTGGCCGGATCCGGGATCGCCACCATGTCCGATTCCTCGATCGCGTTGAAACCAGAGATGGACGAGCCGTCGAAGCCCATGCCGTCGTCGAGCGCACCCTCGAGCTCGTCGAGAGTGATCGCGAAGCTCTTCAGATGGCCCTCGATGTCCGTGAACCAGAGGTGGACGAACTCGACCCGCTCCTCCTTGACCCGTCTCAAGACGTCCTGCCTGGCCTCCGGATCGCTCGTTGCTCGTGACTTCCTCTCCACCATCGCCATTCGCTACCTCCTTTAAATGCAAAGAGCCCCGGACGTCTCCGCCCGAGGCAGCGTCGCCTCACAAAGAATTAATTCTATCGGAGCGGAGCTCGATGCGCTTGACCCGGCCCATGGTGGGCGTTTGCGCCTCAGTCGAGAACATTCCGTCCACCGTGCGAAGTAGCGTTCCTTTCGGCGAGCACGAAGACGGTGCCCGCCAAAGGCGACGGAGCCTCGGAGTCCGAGCGACCCCGGGGCATTTTTGTGTGCGGCAAAGGAGGAGCGGATGCACGAGATCGTCGAGAAGCATTACCTCGCCAACGGAACGCAGCCGAAGCCGGACGAGGCGTTGGCGTGGGCGAGCGAGACCAAGGCGAAGATGGTCGACCTCAAGTTCTGCGACCTGCTCGGCAGCTGGCAGCACATGACGATGCCGCTGCGTGCGCTCGATGCAGGCGCGTTCGACGAAGGTCTCGGTTTCGACGGCTCCTCGATCCGCGGCTGGCAGGGAATCGCGGAGAGCGACATGCTCCTCATGCCCGACCCGGCCACGGCGGTCCTCGACCCGTTCACCGCCGAGCCGACGTTGTCGCTGATCTGCGAGATCGCCGATCCGGTCACCCGAGAGCCCTACCATCGCGACCCGCGGCGAATCGCGAGGCGAGCAGAGGAGCATCTCGTGGCGACCGGAATCGCCGATACCGCGAACTTCGGGCCGGAGTGCGAGTTCTTCGTCTTCGACGAGGTCTCGTACGCGACCGGCGTGAATGCTTCCCATTACGCGCTTGACTCGGCCGAGGGCCACTGGAACTCGGGGAAGCCGGGCCTCGGGTACACCGTGCGCGAAAAGGAGGGGTACTTCCCGCCGGCGCCGCACGACACGCTCGCCGACGTGCGCACCGAGATGGTGCTGATCCTCGAGCGGCTCGGAATCCCGTGCGAGTTTCACCACCACGAGGTCGCTTCAGCGGGGCAGTGTGAGATCGACCTCCGCTACCAGCCGTTGACGCGTATGGCCGACCAGGTCCTGACGTACAAGTACGTCGTCCGTAACGTCGCGCGGGCGCACTGCAAGTCGGCCACTTTCATGCCGAAGCCGCTCTTCGGCGACAACGGCTCTGGCATGCACACGCATCAGTCCCTCTGGTTGCAGGGGACTCCGCTCATGGCGGACAAGTCGGGTTACGCAGGGCTCTCGGTGTTGGCGCGGCAGTACGTGGGCGGGTTGCTCATGCACGCGTCGGCGCTCCTCGCGTTCTGCGCGCCGACGACGAACTCGTACCGCCGGCTCGTACCCGGCTACGAGGCCCCGGTGAACCTCGTCTACTCACAGCGGAACCGCTCCGCGGCGATCCGTGTGCCGATGTATTCGTCTTCGGCCAAGGCCAAGCGGATCGAGTTCCGCTGCCCCGATGCCACTGCGAATCCCTACCTCGCCTTCGCGGCGATGTTGATGGCCGGGATCGACGGGATCGAGAACGACCTCGACCCGGGCTCGCCGGCCGACTACGACCTCTTCGAGGACCCGAGCGGACGCATCGCCCAGGTGCCGGGGTCTCTCGCAGAAGCTCTCGACGCGCTCGAAGCCGACCACGCGTTCCTGACGCGCGGCGGCGTCTTCAGCGAGGACCTCATCCGCACGTGGATCGACTACAAGCGGCAGAACGAGGTCGACGTCGTCCGACTGCGGCCACACCCCGCAGAATTCGGTCTCTACTACGACGCCTAGGCGGTCTGATGCGCGGGCGGGCGCCTTGCCCGCCCGCGCGCGCTACACGATCCGGACGCGCTGACTCTCCGGCAAGGTGATGGGCTTGGCTCCACATCCAGCGCCGCCGAGGTCGTTCAGGAGCGCGCTACTACGCGCGTCCAGGCGAATGAAGCGCCTCAGGCTGCGCACGAAGGCGTCGCGCCTCTGGTCGTGGAACGCCTTCGCCATCGCCCCCAGGCTGGCGCTCTCCGATTCGAGAAGCCTGACGAGCGTACGCGACTCGCGTTGGAATTCGATGGGCGGATCTAGGCGGCTGAAGATGGCGCGACTGTCGTCGATCATTCGCATGGCGCTCTTCAGCGCGAATTCGACGTCGGCTAGCGTCGCGACGTCTCGAAATGCCTTCTTGAACAACTTGACCTGTTTGCGCTGCCACCCGCAGATGGCGCCGACACGGTCATGCCATTGCTGCTCGGAATTCACCTGGCGCACTTCCGAGGCAACGAGGTCTTTTCGCGGCTCCGCCGGCAGCCCGCCGAACGCCAAGAGGGCGACCGGAACGATCCCCAGTACGAGGGCGAACGCCAAGACCTTCGCCAGCACGACGTGAGGTTGCTCCGCCAGGCCCGCGGGCGGGTCGCCCACGCGAACAGGCGCGCCTAGCCGAAGGAACGGTTCTTAGCGGCTACCCGAAGGCGACGAGGTAGGGCTGCCAGCCGTCCGGGATCCTCGGCGCAGACAGGGTCACGAAGAGTGCCGGCGCGGGTGGCCGCGGGGGCGCGATCAGGTGCATTCGCGCCTCGTCCAAGAGCCGATTGCCCTTCCTCAGGTTGCAGGGGGCGCAGGAGGTGACGACATTTTCCCAGACGGAATCACCGCCTCGGCTCCGCGGCACCACGTGGTCGAGCGTGAGCTTCCCGGTCGAGCCGCAGTACTGGCACTTCCAGCCGTCCCGTGCGAAGAGCGCCCGGCGAGAGATCTTCCGCTTGACCGCACGCGGAACGCGGACGTACTGGATCAGGCGGATGACGTGTGGCCAGCGAAACGTGTCGCTGGCCGAGCGAAGTGGTCGAGGGAGGTCTTCGAGGACCTCGGCCTTGCCCTTGAACACGAGGACGTGCGCCCGGCGCACGGTGCAAACGTTCAAAGGCTCGTAACTCGCGTTGAGGACAAGGACTTGCTGCATCACGCCAAATCGTAACTAACGGCGAGGCAGCAGCAACTCCAGAAGATCGTCGCCAACCCGCATGAACCCTCGCCCCTGGTAGAAGGTCAGCGCCCGCTCGTTGTCCGATTCGACCACGATCTGCAGCGCCTCCGCGCCTTGCCAGATCGCGTACCCCTCGGCGTATTCGAGCAGCTGCGTGCCGACGCCTTCCGCCTCGTGCTCCGGGCTGACGAACAGCTGGTCGACGCACACGGCGCGCTCTCTCCGCTCCAGAGCCACGTAACCGGCGGGCGTTCCGCCCACCTCTGCGACGAAGACCGTCTCGCTCTCGAGGACGCCCAAGGTGCGCTCGTCGGCGCCGCGGTCGAGACTCGCGAGACCGAAGAGGAGAGCCTCGTCCTTCTCTTCGAACAAGCGGATCTCGGCCTTCTGGTAGGGCATTCGTCGGTTCAGTAGGCCATCGCGCGGTCGACCGCCTCCTGCTCTTCAGGCGAGAGGGCGACGGAGGGGTGGCCGCGATCGAGCTCCTTGACGTAGATCCTTGCGTAGTCCCGGCCTTGGATCGCGCTCACGACGACTCCGGAGCGCGCTGCGTCGAGAAAAGCGAGCGATGCCGACTGGTGGCCGCCCGCGTCCTCGTACGCGTCGTAGCGGACGATCGACGTATGGGATAGACACCCGTCGACCCGCTTGTCGATCCGTGAAAGCCCGGCGGCTACCTCGTCGACGGCGCGGTGCAAATCGTCGATCCGCGTCTGCAGCGAGACCGCGAAGTCCACGAGGTCGTCCTTCCCGCGGCCGATGAGGACCTTCTGCGCCTCTCGGATTCGGCGCAGCTGAACGTAGAAGGCGACCGCGAAGGCAAGCGCCAGAACGGCTGCGGCGGCGGCCGCGATCGCGACCCAACCTGCGGCAGAAGTCAGTGACCCCGACATGCGCTATCCGAGCGTGAAGATGACCGGATAGGAGGCCGTGTTGTTGGCCGTGTTCGACTCGCCGGCGACGGGCTCGATGCTGACCTTCACGGTCGTGCGCGTTCCGAAGGAAGGCGGCCCGAGGTTGCGGAACACGACGGTCTTCGTCTCGCCAGGGTTGATCAGGTCGATGACCTGCTTGCGCCGGATCGGCTGCGGGCTTTGCTGGATGGTCAACGTCACCTCCACCTGCGTCTCCTGGCTTTCGCCGGAGTTCTTCACGAGCACCTGGAAGGACAGGCGGTCCGACGCCTTGACGGTGTTGTCCTCGCTCGGCGAAAGCTGCTGCGCGCCGGGCTGCACGATCACCCCCATGAGCTGGTTTCCATGCAAGCCGCCCGCCGACGGGCTGCGCGTCAGCCGGTCGACGGTCAACTTCCAGGCGGTCGGGCTCGCGAGCTCCGCGTTTTGGACGAATTTCGACTCTGGAACGAGGACGCCGGTCACGTTCTCCTTGTCCATGACGCTCTTCGAGCCTTCGTAGAAGAGATCCGAGTAGACGACGTCACTCGCGACGAGACGCTGGGAAGGAATGACGAGCTTGTTGGCCGCCTCAGCCGAGTCTTTCGTCGCCTGGACCTGGCTCAGCCCCTGCGCGAGCCCGTCGAGCCCGGACACGCGGAACTCCATGGCCTCGACGAGGCTCTGCTGCTGGTCGCGGAGCGGGCCCGGAGGATCGAGCTTCTTGGCGTTCGCAAGGATCTGAGATGACTGCTGGCGCAGCCCGTCGAGCTCTTTGCGGAGATCGTCGAGCTTGATTCCAGGTGTCGTGAGCAATTGGTTCAGTCGCTTGCCGACCTGCTCGGACTCGGAGGCGGGCCCGTTCACCGCGGCCATGTAGTCCTTGTACTCGGCCTTCTTCTGCCCGGAGCGACAGTGGTTCACCCAGAGAACGAGGACGACGGCGAGCAGGATTGCGCCGGCGATGAGGATCCCCAGGCGGAAGAGCGATTGCTGGGATCCTGTCGGCGGGCCCGTCGGTAGCCGCGGGCCGCGTTTCGGGGGCGCACCCTCTCGACTCGGCGCTTCGACGGTCGGAGAGTCGTCGAAGAAGTCGAAGTCGATGTCGGATTGGGGGTCGGTTCGCTCGCGCTCGAACATGACGAGGGGGGGCGAAAGTCGGCCGATACTACCACCCTGCCTGGCGATTGCAGGAGTTTATTGAGCAAGCGCCAAGACCGGCACGCTGATGGAGCGCGCCGTCGCCTTCCACCATGACAACCTCGTCCTCGGCCGTTACCGGCCTCTGCGACCGCTCGGCAGCGGCGGGTCCGGTTCGGTCTGGCTCGTTCGGGACGAGCGATCCGCCCGCGACGTAGCGCTCAAAGTCGTCCCCCGAGAAGGCAAAGCCGGGTCG
>DASXSE010000042.1:0-26245 GCA_036506175.1 Gaiellaceae bacterium | reverse complement strand
AGCCTGCTCCAAGGCGACGAACGCCTGGTAATCGAAGTTGAAGTTGTTCCAAGGGATCTCGTAGCCGAGCACAGTCGTGCGCTTGAAGGCGCGCAGGCCCTCCGCGGCGACGACCTGGTGGTCCTGGTGGACGTCGTGCAGGCTGGGCATGAAGACGATGTCGGGCTGCCAGTCCTCCCAGAGCGAGATGAGAATCTCGAGGATCTCCTGACGGCGCTCCGGAAACGTGCGCACCTCGAAGTCGTGCAGGATCAGCTGCTCGTCCGGAAGCCCGATCTCAGCGGTTGCCTCGCGAACCTCACGCGCGAGCGTGTCCGGAGGGAAGCCCTCGGGCAGTGATTTCGTCGCGATCGAGAACGCCACGTAGCGGACTTCTGCCCCGCCCTCGACCAGCCGCGCCATCGTCCCGCCGCACCCGAATTCCCCGTCGTCGGTATGCGGCGCGAGCACGAGTGCCCGGTTCAACCCTTCGATCACGCCATCGCCTCCTCCTGTCGCGCACGCAACGCGATCGCCGTGAGGGCCAGAAGGCCCCAGATGAGCGGATCTTCGAAGAACGCGTTGTAGAACTGGCTGTGCACGACGATGGCGACGAACGCTATCCCGGCGATGGCCGCCGCCCGCTCGGGGGCGCGCCCGACGGCACCGTTTCCGCGGAAGGCGAGTAGGAACGCGGCGACGAGCATCCAGACGAAGAGCCCAAAGCCGATCACGCCCGTCTCGGCGAAAACGGTCACCGGCGTATTGTGCGAGGCCGCCTTCGGCGAGCCACGCCGCAGGTGAAGCCGCTCAGCGTACGCCCTCTGGAAGCCGCCGATGCCAACGCCGACGATTGGATGGTGCTCGGCGATCCGCAAGCCGTTCTCCACCAGCCGGAAGCGTCCGCTCGTGGCGTGGTTGATTCCACTTGCGGAAGAGGCGACGAGGTCATGGCGCACGGTGTGCAACTGGGGTGAGGCCACGCCGAGGGGAATCATCACGGCCGCAACGATGGCAACCGCGGCGGCTGCGCGCCAGCGCCACGCGAGCGAGGCGGCCAGGACGACCCCCACCGCCAGGGACACGAAGCTGGACTGAGAGAACGAGAAGACGAGCCCGATCCAGAGCACGACGATCACCGCCGCCGCCACGATCTCGGTGAATGGGTCACGGATGGCGCGGAACAGCAGCAACGACAGGGTCGCCAGGATGGCGACGACGAGAAAACGCCCGTAGATGGACGGGTCCCAGAAGACCGAGTTCACGCGATAGAAGGGCGCGTACGCGTTCCCGACGATCACCTTCGGGTTCCAGAAGATGTCGCGTGTCACCCACTGGCCGATGCCGACGGCGGCGAAGACGAGGGCGAGCGCGGCCAGCTCGGCATACAACCAGGTCACGAATCGGCCCGACCACGGAAGCCGGGCGAGGGCGAAAGCGAGCAAGCCGAACGGGAAGATGAAGAAGAAGAGCGTGATCGAGCCCTGCCGCACGTCCCCACTCCAAACGAGGCTGAGCGCGAACCACGCGGACAGGGCCGCGACCGGCAGGCTGGCCGGTCCGAGCTCTCGTGACCTCGGCTCGTCTCGCCACAGGCCCCACGCAAGCGCCAACGCGGCTCCGGCGATGACTGCGTAGAGCGGGACGAGCAGGTTTGCCGATGTGTCGCCGACGTGCACGGGAATGCGGACCGGAGCCGCTCCGAGCGCCAGGAAGGCAAGCGCCCAGGGCCAGCGGCGAAACACGACCGCGAAGGCGCCGGCGACGAGAATGCCGACCACGGCGAGACCGCCAAGCCTGAGCGCATGACCGCTGGGAGCAAGCAGCGGCAGAAAAAGCGCCACCCCGACGGCCCACGCGCCGAATCCCGCAAGGCGGAGCGCTCGAGGGCGACCAAGGGCGAGCGTGGCGAAGCCGGCGCCGCCGAGGACGGCGCCCACCTGCGCGAGCTCTGAAGCGCTCACGAACGGCTCCGCAGGATTCGCACGTCTGCGCGGGCGGCGTGCCCGTTCTCCACCACGCGAAGGACATAGCGACCTGCCCGGATTCGCTGCGGAAGATCGGCGACGACGAGGCCGGGAGCGTCCGACCCGCTCAGGAACACGCGCCCTCTCCGGAGCAGGCGCCAGGAGACGGCGCCAGCGTCGGACGAGACCCGGAAGCGAAGTTGGCCTCCGCGGCGTGCGAGGATCGACTTCGGCGCGACCTCGACGAAACGAATGGTGACGTCGAGCGCAGTGGTCTGATGCGAGAAGTTTCCCGCTCGGTCGTGGGCGCGCAGGGTGATCGCGTAGCGACCCGGTTGTTGTGGTACCGCCTGCACCTCGCCGTTCCACGTCACCATCGCGGTGCCCTCGTGGTGCAGGTGTCCCTCCTTGGCCACCGTTCCGTTGACGATGACGACGGCGCTCACCGCCTCACTGGCCGTGTACGTGATCCGAACCCGGTCCTTCCGTCCGTCCCCGTCGGGCGAGAAGGTTTCGGGCGCGATTCCCAGGAGCCGGATCTTCGGCCGCGTCGTGTCGACGAAAACCGGCGTCGGCATGAGGATCGTGCGGCGGTCGCGCCCGAGGTGGACGCGAAGCCGGTAGCGGCCGTCGGGAACCACTTGCCCCTCGTCGTCCAGGCCGTCCCAGACGAGCGAGACCCGTCCGCGCCTGTGCTGCATGCCGAGAACCAGCGTGCGGACCGCATGTCCGTCCTCGTTCACGATCACGGCATCCACGCGCTCGGATCGACGGAGCCTGAACGTCAGCAGAGCGGTCTGGCGGTCACAGGCGCACGTCGGCGAGAACCACCTCGTGAAACGGGGCCCGGCGATCGGGGAGCGCTCGAGCTTGAGCGCCTCGGTGATGGCGAACGCCGCCGCGCTGCCGGCCAAGAGGCCGAGGACCAGGATCGTGACGGCAACGCTCCGCAAAAGCGGAGCCGATTCTAGGTTTCAGGCCGCTCTCGGAGAGGGGCTAGCGCTTCCGATACGCCTCGATGAGGACGTTGGCGACCTCCGGACGCGAGAACTCCGCCGGCGGCAGCTCGCCTTCCGAGAGAAGTTCGCGCACCTTCGTCCCCGACAGGAACACGTGCTCCGCAGCGGGATGCGGGCATGTCTTCGGAGTCGCCATCTGCCCGCAGACGCGGCAGAAGAACGCGTGCTCGAAGAACATCGGCTCGATGTCGAGCTCATGCGGCTCGAACTCGTCGAAGATGAGCTGGGCGTCGTACGTGCCGTAGTAGTCGCCGACGCCCGCGTGGTCACGGCCGACGATGAAGTGCGAGCAGCCGTAGTTCTTCCGGCAGATCGCGTGCCAGATCGCCTCCCTGGGCCCTGCGTAGCGCATCGCGGCGGGAAACGCGGACACGACGACGCGATCCTTCGGGTAGTAGCGCTCGATGAGGACGTCGTACGCCCGGACGCGCGTCTCGGCGGGGACGTCGTCTGACTTCGTCTCGCCCACAAGCGGGTGGATGAGAAGGCCGTCGACGGTCTCGAGAGCGCTCTTCGTCAGGTACTCGTGCGCTCGGTGGATGGGGTTGCGCGTCTGGAAGCCGACGACTCGCCGCCAGCCGCGGTCGGCGAAAAGGGCGCGAGTCTCGCGCGGGTCCTTGTGCAGCTCGGGGAAGGGAGGGGCCTGCCGCTCGAAGGCGGTCACCTGGCCGGCCAGGTAAAGGTCGTTTTGAGCCAGGAGCCGAGCGACTCCGGGGTGCGCCTCGTCGATCGTCCTGAAGCACCGCTCGGCCTCGCGCTGCTTGTCGTATTCGAAAACCTCCTCGACCTCGAGAACCGCCAAGGGGTGCCCGGACTCGTCACCGAGCGCAACGCGGTCGCTGCTCGGAGCCTCCTCGACGGCAAGGCAGACCGGAAGCGCCCAGGGCAGCCCGTTCGCGAGCCGCATGTCCTCGAGGACGCGCTCGTAATCCTCGCGGCCCATGAAGCCCGTGAGAGGCGAGAGCGCACCCGACGCGATCATGTCCAGATCGGACAGCTCGCGGGCCGTCAGGCGGATGACCCCGAGGTCCCCGACGCCGTCCGGCCGTTCTCCCTCACGGTCGACGAGCTCGCCGCCGTGGGGACGGATCAGCTGCGCTTCGGCGGTGGCGGTCAGACGCGCACCTCTCCGTAGAGAAGCCCGAGCTCCTCGAGCTTGTCGAGGACACGCTGCGCGCTTTGCTCCGGAGCGTCCTCCTCGGTGTTGACGACGAGCTCGGGGCTGGACGGAGCCTCGTACGGATCGGAGACCCCCGTGAACTCCTTGATCTCGCCCGCGAATGCCTTTTCGTAGAGGCCCTTCACGTCCCGCGACGCGCACTTCTCGACCGAGGCTTCCACGTACACCTCCACGAACGGACCGAACTCCCCCACCATCGCCCGCGCCTTGCGCCTCGTCTCCTCGTAGGGCGAGATGGCAGAGACGAGCACCGCGGCGCCGTGCCTGGTCAGGCGCGAGGCGACCCAGCCGATGCGCTCGATGTTGGTGTCGCGATCTTCCTTCGAGAAACCGAGCCCCTTCGACAGATGAGTGCGCACCACGTCCCCGTCCAGGTACTCGACCAAGCGGCCGCCATCTTCGAGCCGCCGCCCGACGAGCTCCGCGATCGTCGACTTCCCAGAGCCCGAGAGGCCGGTGAACCACAGCGTGAACCCGCTGCTCATTCCCGGTCCTTGCATTCCTCGTCGCGGCTCTTGTCCTCCTGATGGATCCCGCATTCGAGCTTGTCGGAGCCAGCCCAGCGGCCGGCGCGCTCCTCCTCGTCGGGCCGCGTCGGCCGGGTGCATGGCATGCACCCGATCGACCGGTAGCCGGCGTCGTGGAGCGGGTTGTACGGGATGTCGTTCGCTGTGATGTACGTCCACACGTCCTTCTCGCTCCAATCGGCAAGCGGCTGGACCTTCCAGACGCCGTAGCGCTCCGAACGCTCGACCTTGCGAGCCTCGGCGCGCGAGGGGGACTGGTCTCGCCGGATTCCGGAGACCCAGGCATCGTAGGGCTCGAGCACACGGATGAGCGGCTCGACCTTGCGGATGTGGCAACAGCGGTCGGGGTTGGACTCCCACAGGTTCGGAGTCTCCCGCTTGTGCTGCTCGGCGACCGTGATGATGTCGGGCCGGATCAGGTTGAGCTCATAACGCTCGACCAGGCGTTCGCGCGTCTCGTAGGTCTCTTTGAAGAAGAGGTGCGTGTCGAGCTCGATCACGTCGACGTCGAGCTCGAGCTCGGAGACCATGTGCACGAGCACCGACGACTGCTTCTGCCACGAGCACGTGATACAGAGGCGCTCGCCGAACTCCTCGCTCGCCCAGAGGAGGACATCCTCCGCCGGCAACGCCTCGATCTCGGTCTCAGTCAGTGACAGCAGTCGTGTGCTCATCGAGGAGGATTTCCTTGAGGGTGTCTGCGCGGAGGCCGAGCCTGAGCGTCTCGAGCGGAATGACCTCCTCGGGCGGAATGTTGCCGAGGTTGACCTCGGGCCCGAACTTGCTCACGAACCACGCCTGCGAGGACTTGGTCGGCGCCTCGAAGACGATGTCGCCCAGTTCGATCTCGTGGACGATCTCGTCGATCAGGCCCGTGCGCATCTCGCCAGTCGGCCGGTAGATGCCTGCGGTGCCTCCTTCGCGCCCTTCGGTGATCACCTTCCAGGCGCCCGCCTCGAGCTCCTCCTTCATCCACTCGACCCACTGGTAGGGCGCGTAGACGACGTCGGAGTCCTTCGAGCCGACCTCCGACATGACGACGAAGTCCCGCGCAAGCTCGGAGATCAGCTCGAGCTTCCGCTCACGCGGCAAGTCGACGACGCCGTCCGAGACCTCGACGTGGGAGAAGCGGTTCTCGGTCAGCCAACTGCGGTATTCGTCGAGTTTGCCGCGCGCGATGACCGCCTCGAAGAGCGTGCCGCCGCAGACCACCGGAGTCTCGAAGGAGCGGTAGAGCGCGATCTTCTTCTCCAGGTTGCGCGTGACGTAGGAGGTGCCCCAGCCGAGCTTGACGATGTCGACGTACTCCCCCGCGGTGTCGAAAAGACCCTCGATGTCGCGGAGATTGAGGCCCTTGTCGATGACGTGCGTGAGGCCACGGGTGCGCGGCTTGGGGGAGCGCGCGGGCACGTTGAGAAAGCCGTTGGTGTCGAGCTCGGTCATGTTGCCCTCCTTATGGCGAGCGAAAAGCGCGCCAGGCTAGGACGCAGGGAGCGCTCATATCGAAAGAGATATGGGCGCGACTGAGGACGACGCGCGGCGCCGCTTTGCAGCCGCCAGAAGGTCGGCGGACGTGGCCGGGCGCGACACCTAGATTCGTTCATAGAGCTCCTCCAGTCGCTTGCGAGCCTGCTCCTGCACGTCGTGGTAGAGGGAGTTGCCGTGCGAGTCGATCGCCACCGTCAGCGGACCGAAGTCCTTGACGCGGAATTTCCAGAGGCACTCGGGCATGAGCTCCTCCCACGCGACCTCCTCGATCTCCTCGATCTGGGTCGTCTCGAGCGCCGCCGCGCCGCCCACGATGGCGAAATAGACCATGCCGTACCGCTGCATCGGCTCGATGGCCTCGTCCGGCAGGCCGCCCTTGCCGCAGATCGCCCGCACGCCGTAGTCCCGCCCCAGTGGCTCGGTGAAACGCACCATGCGCGCGCTCGTCGTCGTCCCGATGGAGACAGGCTCGTAGCGTCCTGGGCCTAGCTTGCGGACGCCCGGCGCAGTGTGCAGCAGGAAGCCGCCCGTGAGGTCCATCGGCGGGGCCATTCCCTGGTCGAAGATCCGGATCTGGGTCCGGTCGCGGATGCCGATGATATGGCCGTCGACGAGCACGGAATCGCCGGCGCGCAGCTCACGGATCTCCTCTTCCGTCGTGGGGAAGTTCATGCGGACGTCGGCCATCAGGCTTCCCTGTCGTAGTCGATGGAACCGTCGGCCGAGACGTGGGCCGTCGCGCGGCGGGCCGCCCAGCACTGGTAGTTGACGGCGACGGGATTGAGCGTCATGTGCGTGTCGGCGTGCTCGACGTGGACCTCGAGCACCGTCACGTCGCCGCCCAGGCCCATTGGGCCGATCCCAGTCTCGTTGACGAGGTCGAAAAGGTCATCCTCGAGCTTCGCCACCTCGGGGTCGGGATTGCTCGTGCCGATCGGGCGCGCGATCGCCTCCTTGGCGAGGTGCATCGCATAGTCGGCCGAGCCGCCGATGCCGACGCCGACAATTCCGGGTGGACAGGGGCGGCCGCCCGAATTGACGATCGAGTCGAGCACGAACCGCTTGATCCCGGCGATCCCGTCGGCCGGCGTGCACATCTTCAGGAAGCTCATGCTCTCCGAGCCCGAACCTTTCGGGATGCACTTGACGTCGAGGCCGTCCCAATCGGGCACGAAGTCCCAGTGCACGATCGGCACGCGGTAGCCGACGTTCGCCCCCGTGTTCTCTCGGGTGAGCGTGTGGACGGTGTTCGAGCGCAACGGGTGCTCCTCGGTGGCGCGCGCGGTCCCGTCGTAGAGCGCTTCGTAGATCCGGGCCGGGTGCAGCGGAAAGTGCTCGCCGACGCGGCAGTAGTAGACGGCGATGCCGGTGTCCTGGCAGACGAGCGTGTTCTGCTCGTCGGCGATGTCGACGTTCCGGATGATCGTGTCGAGCACCCGCTGGCCGGGTGTCGACGTCTCGCGGTCGCGCGCGTCGCGGATCGCGTCGCGCAGATCCTGCGGGATGTCCTTGAGCGCCCAGACGTAGAGGTACGCGGCCGCATCCTCCACTGCGCGCTGAACGTCGGTCGCAACGGGGTTCACGCGGCCGCCTTTTCGGCAGCGGCCTGACCGGCGCGGCGGCCGAAGACCGTGCACTCGAGGAGCGAGTTGCCCATCATGCGGTTCCGCCCGTGGGTGCCGCCCGCGATCTCGCCGCACGCGAAGAGACCCTCGACCGTCGTCTCGCCGTAGTCGTCGACCACGAGCCCGCCGTTCTGGTAGTGGAGCACGGGATAGGTGAGGATTCGCTCCTGAAGTGGGTCGATCCCTCCGGCGCGGTAACGCCTGAGCATGTAGGGGAGGGAGATCTCCGCGTCTTGCTTCGAGATGCGGGTCGTGTCGAGGTAGACCGCGGGTCGTCCGTCCGGCGTATCGACGCCGTTTCCCTTCTCGACCTCGTCGAAAATCGCCTGTGAGACCTGGTCGCGTGGGCCGAGCGAGTCGGTGAACTCCTCACCGTCCTTGTTCAGCAGGACGGCACCGTAGGCGCGCGTGGTCTCGGGAATCGAGTAGCCCTTCATGTTCGCGGGCCACGCCCCGCCGTTCGGGTGGTACTGGAGCGCATCGAGATCGCGCGACTCGGCGCCGAGGGCGATGGCGATCTTCGTCACCTCGCCGGTTGCGCCCGGGTGGTTCGTCGAAAGCTCTCCGCGCTCTTCGGCCTCGCGAAAGCACCGGCCTCCTGCCGCGAGAACGACGGCTCCCGCCTCGATGACGTGCTCCCCGCACTCGCCTCGCCACCCCTTCTCGATCGGCTCCAGCGACGTCAGCGGGGAATGCGGAAACGACTGCGCAGAAGAGCTCTCGATCGTCTTCCGGAGAGCTTTCGTGATGGCGTGGCCAGTGCGATCGCCGACCTGGAGAAGGCGCTTGCGACTCGCGCCGC
The DNA here is from genome assembly GCA_036506175.1 of Gaiellaceae bacterium. Classification (GTDB taxonomy): domain Bacteria; phylum Actinomycetota; class Thermoleophilia; order Gaiellales; family Gaiellaceae; genus JAIBJP01. Next base: position 17,658 of record DASXSE010000042.1, on the reverse strand, counting down.
CGCAACGAGCGAGCCTGTAGCCACCGTTCTCCTTGGTGAACTCGACGCCGTTCTCCTCGAGCCAGGCAATCGCCGACGGCGCTTCCCCGGTGAGGATCTCGACGAGCCGCATGTCGGCTGTCTCATGGGAGCTCGTCCAGACGTCCTGGGCGTGGAGCTCGGGCGAGTCGTCCTCGCCGAACGCGGCCTGGATGCCTCCTTGGGCCTTGGCCGAATTGCACGACTGCAGAGCGCCCTTCGTCACGAGTGCGACGCGGGCTCCCGCACGCTCGGCGGACACCGCAGCTGCAAGCCCGGAGGCCCCGCTTCCGACTACGAGCACGTCGAATCGAAGGGTGTCGCCCACCGCTTGAATATACCAGCAATCCGCTAATTCAAGTCATTAGATGTACTTATCGATCATCAAGCGTTTCACACCGTGCGCCGATAGACCGTTCCGTGGGCCGCTCCGTTGGGATCGTCAGCCTTCTCCTCACCCTCTGCCTGGCGGGCTTTCTCTGGTCGAAATCCGCGCAAGACGCCGGTCCAAGCTCCGCCGCCGCCAAGCAGGAGGAACAGCAAGCGCTCGTGGAAGCGAGCTCAATTAACTTCCAGCAGGCCGTCCCAGCCGTGGAAGCGTGGTTTGCCGAACACGGCACATATGCGGGCGCCACCCTTCCGCCCGCCTACGCTGTGACCGTCATGCGCGCGGACGCAAGCTCCTACTGTCTGCAGGGAACGGTCGCCGGCCAGGTGGAGCACGTCACCGGCCCGGGCGCGGCTACGCCGGTCATCGGGCCCTGCTAGGCCTGTCTAGGTCCCCAGGCCTCCGAAGACCACGAACGGATTGCGGGGCGCGACCTGCCAGACGAGGCTGCCGCTCGCCTCGACGTGAATCGAGGCGCCGTCCGGAGCTTCCCGCTGGAGCCGCTCGGCCAGAGCCTTGGCGTCGTCCTCGTTCGCGGCGCCGACGAGCAGAAACGTGTAGCGCCTGACTACAGGGATGCCTTCGGACTCGAGGCGCTCGGCGAACGCGACCGTCGCGTCGTGGCTCGGCAGCTCGACACGAACTTCCCACTCGGCCTCGCCGGTCTCGGCCGCCTCGGCCGCCTCCCGCTCGTGCAGGCGCTCGTGCTCGGCGCGCAACTCCTCTTCCGTGCTCGGTAACGCGACCGACGCGTCCTTCCAAGCCAGCTCGGCAGGATGCCAGCGCTCGAGGGCGGTCAGCGCCGACTGACCCTCGTGCTGGATGCGCGCCGTCACCGTGTCATGCACGGCTCGCGCGCGCTCCTCCGTGTCCGTGTAGAGGAAGACGCGCGGCCCGTCACGGCTCACCGCGACCCGCTCGCCGAGTTGCTCCCGTTCCTCTCGCTCGAGCTCGAGCGCCGAGAGCCACTCCGCGAACTGCGTCCCGTCGCCCTCGTCGTCGAAGTCGATTGTCACACGCCAGTCGTCAGCCAATGCACCCATAAGCCTAAGCTCCCGCGGTTCCATGCGCTGGCTTGTAAAAGCGGTGACGCAGAAGACCATCAGCGCCCTGCCGCGGGCCCAGACCGTCAACTACGTCCTGCAGCGGCACGTGTCGAGGTCGCTGCCGGCGTCGGAGAAATCGTTGCACCAGAAGTTCACGCGCGCGGCACAGCACATCGAGGCGTATGAGGCCCACGGTCCCCGTCGCGCGCTCCGCGACGTTGTCTTCTACGAGTTCGGTGCCGGTTGGGACCTCGCAGTTCAGCTCTCCTACTGGTGCCTCGGCGTCGAGCGGCAGCTGCTGATCGACATCAGGCCGAACCTGCGCCTCGAGCTGGTCAACGTAACGCTCGAGCGGCTGCGGCGTCTCGCCCCGGAGCTCGGGGGCGCCCGCGCGCCCGACGCGGCGCCGATCGGCTCCCCGCGCGAGCTCGAGGAGCGGTTTGGGATCTCCTACTTGGCGCCGCGCGACGCGCGCGCGAGCGCCCTCGGTACCGAGTCGGTCGACTTCGTCACGAGCACGAACACGCTGGAGCACATTCCGTCTGATGACCTTCATCCGATCCTCGCCGAATGCCGGAGGCTCCTCCGGCCCGACGGCGCGCTCAGCTGTCGGATCGACCTCCGGGATCATTTCGCGTACTTCGATTCCGGATTGTCTCGGTACAACTTCCTCCGCTATCCGGACCGGACCTGGGCAGTGCTCAATTCGAGCCTGCTGTACCAGAACCGCCTCCGCCGCCCCGACTACCTGCGGGCTTTCTCCGACGCCGGCTTCAGCGTCGTCGCGGAGCAGGGAGCGCGTCCGAAGGACGAAGAGCTGGAGGCGTTGAAGCGGCTTGAATTGGCCGAGCGCTTCAGGTCCTACGGGCTCGACGATCTGTCGGTGCAATCGCTCGCGGTCGTCGCACGCCCGTCACCAGACGCTCCGTAACAGCTCCGCGACTTGGGCCGGCGAGGACGGGCGTGGATTCATCTGCGCACCTCCGCGTGCGGCCGCGGCAGCGCCGACCTCGTCCAGCTCTTCCTCCGGAACGCCGAAATGCCGAAGCAGGGTGAAGCCGCCGAGGCGTGCGAGCTCCTCCACACGGCCGATGGGATCGTGCGTCGACATCGCCTCGCCGAAGCGTGCGATCTCGTCTTCGGCGACGGGGAGATTGAAGCGCAGAGCGGGCGGTAGACAGATCGCGTTCATTGCGCCATGCGGGAGGCCGTAGCGGCCCCCGAGCGCCTGCGCCATCGCGTGCGCAAGACCGAGGCCGGCACCGGCGAGAGCGGCCCCTGCGTGCATCGCGCCCTCGAGAAGCTGCCGGCGCGCCTCGACGTAGTCGCCGTCCGGGACGACCAGCGGCAAGGACGACGAGATGAGCCTGGCTCCGGCGAGCGCCTCTGCGTCGGCGCGTGGGTTCCTCCCGCGCACGTAGAGCGCCTCGGCGCAGTGCGCGAGCGCGTTCAGGGCGGTCCCCGCCGTTTCGCCCGCTGGGAGGCCGAGGGTCAGCTCCGGTTCATAGACGATTCCCTCCACGGCTGCCCCGCCGCCCCCTCCCTTGGCGCGCTGGTCCTCGTCGCGAATTCCGAAGGTCGGCGTCCACTCCGCTCCGGAGTACGTCGTTGGGAGGGAGACAACGGGAAGCCCGGTCTCTGCCGAGACAGCTTTCGCCGTGTCGATCGCGCTGCCGCCCCCGACCGCCAGGATGCCGTCGGCGCTTTCGGCCGCCTCGATCGCCTGCTGCACGGAATCGATCGGTGTGTGCGGACGCACTCCGTAGAAGGTCCGCGAGGCCGGGAGATCGAGGTCGCGCCAGCGGTCCGTCGTGACGAGGAGCGGTTCCTCGATTCCGAGCTCCTTCAGGAGCGACGGAAGCTCCGCCAGCCCCCAGCGCACGATCATCGAACGCGGTCCCGGGCGAAGGAAAGGAACGCCTCGGCTGCATGCGTCGGTGCGCGCCCGCGCGCGCGCACGACGTAGATCTGCCGCGCCGGCTCCACGCCCTCGACGCCGGCGGCCGCGATCGTCCCAGCCTGCAGCTCCCCCTCGATGGCTGTCCGGGAGATGAACGCAACTCCGTACCCGGCCGCGACCGCGCTCTTGATCGACTCCTGAAGGCCGAGCTCGAGCCTGGGCTCCACGCCTCGGAGCCGCAATCCTGCCCGCCGTAGCTCCTCCTCCACGACTTGCCGGACGCCTGCGCCCTCCTGCATGACGATGAGCGTCTCCTCCTTCAGCTCGTCGACGCTGAGCCGACCGCCCGCGGCGCGGTGGCCGGGTGGAACCGCGAGCACGATCTCGTCCCGCACGAGCGGCTCGAACTCGAGTGACCGGTGGCGACGCAAGGCGCCGACGACGCCGAGCTCGAGCTCCCGCTCGGCGACCCGGTCGATGACGGTCTGGGTGTCCCAGATCGAGAGGGCGACGTGCAGGTCCTCGTGCTCGCGCTGGAACTCGCAGAGCAGGAGCGGGACGAGGTGAGCGCCTGGACCTGTCGACGCGCCGATCGTGAGCGTGCCATGGAGACCTTCCTCGTCGCCCGAGACCTCCTCGAGGAGCTGCTCCTCGAGGGCCAACATGCGCTGGGCGCTGCGATAGAGGCGGCGGCCCGCCTCGGTCGGTTCGACGCGTCGCCCGGAGCGGTCAAGGAGAGTTTGGCCGAGCCGCTGCTCGAGCGCGCGCACCTGCAGACTCACCGCCGGCTGCGTGACGCCGAGTTTCTCGGCAGCCTGTGAGAAGCTCTTCTTCTCAACGACTGCGCAAAAGGCCTGAAGCTGCCGCGTGTCCATAAGCATTCATTATGCAACGCGTTGAGAAAACGACGCCAGACTCGCTCGCCGAGCGCTATGCGAGGCTCTCGCGAGAGGGGTTCGAACGACGAGGTGCGGACGTCGTTCTCCGCGGCCTCGACGTCTTCATCGCGGCCGTCTCACTGCTGATCTTCTCGCCGGCTTTCGTGCTCGTCGCCTTGGCGATTCGGCTGACGAGCGGGACCCCGCTCCTCTATCGCGGTCTGCGCGTGGGGCGTTACGGGCGCATCTTCCACATGTACAAGTTCCGCACCCTCACGCCCGATGCCGAGACGAGGCTCGGTCCCTACTACGGCGAGGAGCTCTCGAAGCGCACCGAAGCCGAGGTGACGCGCCTGGGCCGATGGCTGCGCGCCTCGCAGCTCGACGAGATCCCCCAGCTCTGGAACGTCCTGCGCGGCGACATGTCGATCGTGGGGCCCCGGCCGATCCGCCCGACGTTCTTCGAGGAGCTCGCTCGCGAGATCCCCCAGTACTGGCAGCGGCTCGTCGTCCGTCCGGGCTTGACCGGCTTCGCACAAACGCGCATGGGCCGCGAAGAGTCATGGGCGGAGAAGCTGGCCCACGACTTCGAATACATCGCCGACCGCTCTGTCGGGCTGTACCTCCGGGTCGTCTTCGCCACCGTCTGGCGCGTGCTGCGCCAGTCAGCGCGCGCCGTGTGGAGCCTGGTGCGCGGGCCCCGTAACTAGACTCACCGCCCATGTGCGGGATCTGCGGACTGGTCGCGCTCGACGGCAGCGCCGTCGACGCCACGCCGCTGGCAGCGATGAACGAGACGCTGCGGCATCGCGGCCCGGACAGCGAGGGGAGTCTCGTCGACGGGCCCGTGGCCCTAGCCGCCCGGCGGCTCTCGATCATCGATCTGGAAGGCGGCGACCAGCCGATCGGGAACGAGGACGGCTCGGTTCAGGTCGTGCAGAACGGCGAGATCTACAACTACCGAGAGCTGCGGGCGAGCCTCGAGCGACGCGGTCACTCGTTTTCGACCCGGAGCGACACCGAGGTGCTCGTGCACTTGTACGAGGAGCGCGGCGCCACCTTCGTGACCGAGCTGCGCGGGATGTTCGCGATCGCGCTGTGGGACTCGAAGCAGCGACGGCTCATCCTCGCGCGTGACCGATTCGGCATCAAGCCGCTCTATTACCGCGTCGAAGGCCGCGTGCTCTCGTTCGCATCCGAGTTGAAAGCCCTTCCGCGCGGGGAAGTCGATCTGGACGCCCTCGAGGCGTTCCTGGCCTTCAACTCCATCCCGGCACCGCTCTCGATCTGGCGCGGGACGAGCAAGCTGCCGGCCGGTCATGTCCTCGTCTGGGACGAACCGGGCGAGCCGCGCATCGAGCGGTTTGCGCGGCCGACACCTGTCGCGGCCGAGGATCTTCGCGGCGGCGAACAGGCCGAGCTCGCCGAGGAGCTGCGCGCACGCCTTCGCGACTCCGTTCGGGCGCACCTCATCGCTGACGTCCCGGTTGGCGTGCTGCTCTCGGGCGGCGTCGACTCCGGCGCCCTCGCGGCCCTTGCCGCGCTCGAGTCCAGCGAGCGCGTCCAGACCTTTTCGATCGGTTTCGAGGAGAGCTCGTTCAACGAGCTCGCCGACGCGCGCGCAGTCGCAGAGCGATACGACACGGACCACCACGAGCTCATGCTGCGCCCGGACGCGACCGAGCTTCTCCCGAAGCTGGCAGCCGCCTTCGACGAGCCCTTCGCCGACTCGTCCGCCTTGCCGACTTACCTGGTTTCCGAGCTGGCCAGCCGACACGTGAAGGTGGCGCTCTCCGGCGAGGGTGGAGACGAGCTTTTCGGCGGCTACTACACCTACGTGGCGGATCAGCTCGCGCCCCGACTCGCCGGAGTCGCCGGAGTCGTCCGGCCGCTTGTGGAGGCACTCCCGAGCTCGTCCGGCAGGGCGAGCTTCGACTACAAGGCCAAGCGATTCGTCCGTGGGGCGCACTTGCCGCCGCTCGAGCGTCACCACGCCTGGAAGGAGATCTTCACGCCGGAAGCGCGCGCGGAGCTTCTCGGCCCGAACCGCCGTGGAACCGCAGACCCTCTGGAGTCCTACCGAGCCCGCTACGCAGAGACGGAAGGCGCGGATCCGCTGGCACGCCTCCAGGACGTCGACTTCGGCGTCTACCTGGTCGACGACCTGCTCGTGAAGACCGACCGCGCAAGCATGGCCCACTCGCTCGAGGCGCGTGTTCCCTATCTGGACGAGGTGGTCGCCGGCTTCGCGCTTTCTCTCCCCGCGCATCTGAAAGTGCGCGGCCTGGCGAAGAAGCGCCTCTTGCGGAAGGCGGTCGCGCCGCTACTCCCGCGCTCGGTCGTGTACGGGAAGAAGCGCGGGTTCTCGATTCCCGCCGCGGCTTGGCTTCGCGGGCCCCTCGTGCCCTTCGCCCGCGAGATCCTTTCGCCTGAGACCGTTCGGCGTCAGGGCTACTTTCGGCCCGAGGTCGTTTCGCGCCTGCTCGAGGACCACGTCGCCGGGCGGAAGGACCTGTCGCGTCAGCTTTGGGGATTGCTCACGTTCGGCCTCTGGCTCGAGCAGGTCGAGGCGGCAAAGACAGCAGTAGCCGCTTGAGCTTGCTCACGTTCCTCGGGCGTCGCTGGCCAGGGAGGCAAGCCCGAGGGGCGACGGACAGTGCACAAGTAGCACGGCCTAGCCCCGAGGGCGCAGGATCCTGCCGCCAGCGGCGTCAGCCCGCGGCCAAGCCCGGCTTCGCCGGGCGAAAGCGCGGGCGGCGAGGGACGTGAGGATTTGGATAGACATCACAGCGCCGGCACATGTGCTGGTGTTTCGGCCGCTGATCAAGCTCCTGCGTGAGCGCGGAGACGAGGTCGAGGTAACCGCGCGAGAGTACGCACAGACGGTGCAGCTGCTCGAGCTGCACGGCATCGAAGCCGATCTGATCGGCCGCCACGGCGGCAGGTCGCGGGTCGGCAAGCTCGGAACGATGCTGACGAGGCTGGCGGGCCTCCGCCGCTGGGCACGCGGGCGCGATTTCGACGCCGCTCTCGCGCACGGCTCGCATCACCTCACCATGACCGCACGCGCGCTCGGCATCCCCAGCTCGACGACGTTCGACTACGAGTTCGCCACCGTCCAGCACCAGCTCGGCTGCCGGGCGGCCACCTTCGTCGTCGTCCCGGAGGCGATTCCACCCGAACGGTTGGAGCGCTACGGCGTCCACCCGCCGAAGCTCCGTCGCTATGAGGGGCTGAAGGAGGAGTACTACCTCGCCGACTTCGAGCCCGATCGGCGGACGCTCGAGCCGCTCCGCCTCGACCCCGAGCGCGTGATCGTGGCCGTGCGCACGCCGCCGGATGTCTCGCTCTACCACCGCAAGTCCAACCGGCTCTTCCCGCAGGTGCTGAACCACCTCGGCCACCAGGAGGAGGTCCAGGCCGTCGTCCTGCCGCGGACCGAGGAGCAGCGGGACTTCGTGCGCGGTCTAAGCCTCCCCTCGATCGTCGTCCCCGAGGAGGCAGTCGATGCTCAGAGCCTCATCGCAGCGTCGGACCTCGTCGTGTCGGCGGGCGGGACGATGAACCGCGAAGCGGCCGCCCTCGGCGTCCCCGTCTATACGACGTACGGCGGGCGGCTGGGCGGCGTCGACGAGATGCTCATCCGCGAGGGCCGACTGCGCCCGCTCACCGATCCGCGCGCGCTCGAGCTGGCCAAGAGAGACGGAGACACTGGCCGCGTGCGGCGCGACCCGCGCCACATGCTCGAGCTTTTGCTTCCGATCTAGACGGTTTCCGGCTCTCGCTCCGCCGCGCTCAGACGGCGCGGGCTGCGCACCATGGCGCCGAGCCGGTTCACGATCTCGACGGTCTCGCCAGCCTCGACGAGGCGCTCGAGCTCGGTGAGCTCATCGTCCAGCCACAGCGGGTCGACCGGCTGCGTCGCGCAGCGGAGGATCTTGGGATGGGGCGTCGGCACGGCGTCCTCGCCGGCCCCCCAGAGCTCCTCGTGCAGCTTCTCGCCCGGCCGCACCCCGATGAACTCGATTGCGATGTCGCGCTCCGGCTCCTTCCCGGACAGCCGGATCATGTTGTGCGCCAGGTCGATGATCCGGATCGGCTTGCCCATGTCCAGCACATAGATGTCGCCGCTCGCCCCGATGGCGCCAGCCTGGATGATCAGCTGGACCGCCTCGGGGATCGTCATGAAATAGCGCGTCATCTCCGGGTGCGTGACCGTCACCGGACCACCGCGGGCGATCTGGCGTCGGAAGAGCGGGATGACGCTGCCCGACGAGCCGAGCACGTTTCCGAAGCGAACCGAGATGAAGTGCGTCCCGTTCTGCTCCCGCGCGGCGGCCGCCTCCACGATCCACTCGCACACGGCCTTGGTCTGACCGAGGACGTTCTTCGGATTGACCGCCTTGTCCGTCGAGACGAGCACGAACCGCTTCGTGCGCATCTCCGAGGCGACATCGGCGACGACGGCCGTGGCGAAGATGTTGTTGCGGACGGACTCGAGCGGGTTCGACTCCATCAGGGGGACGTGTTTGTACGCGGCGGCGTGGAAGACAACGCCTGGATGGAAGCGCTCGAACAGCCGGCGCATCTTGGCGCGGTCCTTCGCGTCGGCCAGCACGGAGACCGTCGAGCCGTAGTTCCGCTCGTAAGCGAGCTCGCGCTCGACGTCGACTAGAGCATTCTCGGAGTGGTCGACGAGCACGATCCGCTCGGCCCCGACGGCGGCGATCTGGCGGCAGAGCTCCGAGCCGATCGACCCTCCTGCGCCCGTGACGAGCACGGTCTCGCCAGTGAGGTAGGACGCGATCGACGCCAGGTCGAGCTCAACCGCCTCGCGTCCGAGCACGTCCTCGACCTGCACTTCGCGTAGCTGACGCGAAAGGTTGAGATCGCCGCTGATGAGCTCGTGGACGGCGGGCAGCGTCTTGACGGCGACGCCCGCGTCGCGACAAGCATTGACGATGCGCTGCCGCGTCTCGCCGGCCGCGGACGGAATGGCGATGATGACCTCGTCGGGTCGGTTGTCCCCGATCAGGTGCGGGAGATCCTGGGTCGTACCGAGGACGCGCACGCCGTGCAGCCGTAGGTTCTTCTTGCGTGGATCGTCGTCGACGAGGCAGATCGGGGTGTAGCCCAGCTTTCGGTTCTTGAGCATCTCCTTGAGGATCAGCTGGCCCGCATCGCCGGCCCCGACGACGATCACTTCCTTCCCGCGCGCAACGAGCTGCTGGCGGCCCGGGCGTTCCATCAGCGTCCGGGCGAGGAGCCGCACGCCGGTGACGAGGCCAAGGAGGATCAGCCAGTCGATGCCGACGATTCCGCGCGGCAGGCGCCAGCCCGGCACCGGGTTCCAGAAGTAGATGACGGTCACGGAGGCTACAACCGCCACGGTCACCGCCAGGGCCGAGCGCCACATGTCCCGGATCGAGACGTACCGCCACCAGTGGTCGTAGAGGCCGAAGAGGACGAACGTGACCGTGCTCACGCCGACGACGACGAGGAACACATCCGCGCGCAGGAACTCGTCGTAGCGGCCGGGGACGCCTTTGTCGAAGCGCAGGTAGAAGGCCAGATACCAAGCGAGTGCGACGAGCCCCGCGTCGATGAAGAGCTGCCAGAGTCGATGCCGGTTCAGGAGCCTCAAGCCGCGCGCACCTTCGCTGCGGCGGCCTTGGCCGCCTCCACGACTTCCTCTTGCTGCGGCGGCGAGATCCCGGGCCACATCGGCAGCGCGAGGGTCTCGCGCGAGGCGCGTTCGGTCTCCGGGAGGCTCCCGGGCTCGTATCCCAGGTAGCTCAAGGCGGGCTGGAGATGGAGCGGCACTCCGTAGTAGGACTTGCAGCTCACCTCGGCCGTTCGCAGCGCTTCCGCGAGCCGGTCGCGCTCGGCCGAGCGGACGACGAACTCGTGGTAGACGTGCCCCGGCTCGTCGCGCGGTAGCTCACAAAACTCGCCCAGCCCGAGGTCGGCATAGCGCCGCGCGGCGGCGCGGCGGGCGTCGTTCCACGCATCGACATGCCCGAGGAACAGCCGCAGGGCTGCCGCTTGAAGCTCGTCGAGCCGCGAGTTGTAGCCCAGGGCGTCGAAGCGCTCCTTGTCCTTCGAGCCGTGGAAGCGCAGGAGCCGGATGCGTTCCGCGACTTCCGCGTCACGCGTGACGACGAGACCCCCGTCCCCGAGGCCGAAAAGGTTCTTGGTCGGATAGAAGCTGAACGTGGCGGCGACGCCGAAGGACCCCACTCGGCGGCCGTCGAGGGTCGCGCCAAAGGCCTGCGCGGCGTCTTCGACGAGCGGCACGTCCTGCGGGAGCTCCGCAAGCGCCGCGGGACGGCCGAAGAGGTGGACGGCCAGGATCGCCTTCGTTCGTGGAGAGATCCGTTCCGCAACGTGGCCCGGACTCAGATTGAGCGTGATCGGGTCGATGTCGGCGAAGACGGGCGTGGCCCCTCGCCGGGCAATCGCTTCGGCCGTCGCATAGAAAGTAAACGCGGGACAGATGACCTCGTCGCCGGGGCCGATTTCGAGCGCGTCGAGCACGAGCACGATCGCGTCGGTGCCGTTCGCCACGCCGATCGCCTCGGCCGCGCCCAGGTACGAGCCCGCTTCCTCCTCGAACGCTCGCACGTTTGGCCCGAGGATGAACTGACCGCGCTCGAGGACCTCATCGAGTCGCGCTCGCAGCTCTTCGAGAAGCGGCGCGTACTGCGCCTTCACATCGGTCAGCGGTACGGCCACGGCGGCGGAGTCTACCCTGCTCGCTCGGCTTCAATACGCCGCCTCGCACGCCTTTGGCGCAAGCGAAAGGCAAGGAACAGGAGGGCGGCGAACGCGAGCACGCCGACGGCGTAGTCGGCATAGCGCCACGATTCGTGCACGCGCTCCCAGCTGGAACCGAGCGCGAATCCTGCGCCCGCGAGACCGAAGCACCACGGAATCGTCCCGAGGAAAGACAGAACCGTGTAACGCCCAAGCGGCATCTCGGCGACTCCAGCCGGGATGGAGATGAATGAACGGACGACGGGGACGACACGCGCGAAGAAGACAGCCGCGTCGCCGTACCGGGCGAACCATGCTTCCGCGCGATCGAGGCTTCCCGGCGTGACGTGCAGCCAGCGCCCGTGGCGCTCGAGGTACGGACGGCCGCCGTAATAGCCGATCGCCCAGCCGATCACCGACCCGACCGTGTACCCGAGGACGCCCGCCAGCGCCATGGCGACGTAGGCCCACGCGTTCGATTCGATCTCGAGGCCGAAGAGCGTGACGGTCTGGCCCGGGAATGCGCCGGCGGCCACCGCGCCTGCGTAGAGCATCACGACCTCGCTCGCGGCCGGGAAGACGGCGTCGATCAACATGAGGAAGAAGACGGCGTAGAGACCGTAGTCACCCACGACCGACGTGACCGCGTCGGTGATGCCGTGCATCCGGCGAGTGTAGTTGCGAGGCCGGGCTAGCTAGCTCTAGGAGACCCGCCGTACGACGAAGGCCTTGTGGAGCTCGGTCGTGCCGATTCCGTTCACGGCACGCACGAAGGCGACGTACGTGCCGCCGCGCACGACGCCGCCGGCATCGTTGCGCCCGTTCCAGATGACCGCGATCGACCCGGGCTGGCGGTCGTTGGCTGAGCTCAGGTGGCGGACGATCCGTCCGCCGGGACGCCTGATCGTCACGCGGAGGTCGGCGACGTTCGTCAGCTTGAACCCGATCCGCTGGCGGCCGCCGGCACCGGTCCTGACGAGCATGCGCGACTTCGAGAGGGTGAGGAAGCCGAGCGTCTTGTTGACCACGAAGCGACGCTCCATCTGGCTCGCGTGGCCTTGCCCGTCCACTCCCGAAACGATCCAGCGCCAGGTTCCCTCGAGGAGCGATTGGTCGCTCAGGTCCTTGGTGATCGTCCCCGGGCTGCGGGTCGCCGTGTACTCCCACTTCACCGCGCCGTCGGGTCGCAGGAGCTGCAGGTGCACAGACGAGGTCCGGACGAACTTCGCGTACAGCCGCTGGACGTCCTCGTAGCCGTCGCCGTTGGGCGAGAACGAGCGCCAGCGGGGCTTCGGCGCGTATGCGCCGTAGTAAAGGACCATGAGCGCGTCCGAGATCGCGCGCTCGCGCCCGTCCGAGGGCCGGTTCAGCACCTTGCCGTCGAACGCCATCGTCGAGGAGCCGCCCGCGTCGAGCGACATCGCGGTGACGGCGCCGAGACGCACCATCTGCTTGGCCAGCTGCGCCATCGACAGGCCGACGCTCGCCGAGGAGCGGCCGTCGGCCACAAGGAGGACGATCCGCCCGTCGGCGCGCTGGCCCACTGCCGTGCGTGGGTTCCGTCCGAGCTGGTCGGCCGTGAACGCCTCGCCGGCCTGTGTGACTGCCACTCCGTTTCGAACGAGGACGGGGCCGCCCCCGATTCCGTCGGGAACGCCGTCCCACCAGTTCTTGAGATCGGCGCGCAGCGTCAGCCAGCGGCCTCGTCTTGCTTCCTCTCTGAGCAGGGCCTTCCAGACGCCCGTGGCCTGCATGACAGCGCCTCCGGCGGGGATCGGAAGATTGCTTCCCCGTCGCACCGCGACCACCTGTCCTCTGATGTCCGTGTTCGGCCTGATCTTCCCGACGTGTGCGAGCACGAATTCCGTGGCGTAGTGCCGCCACGGCGTGCGCGCGCCCCAGAGAGGCGTGAACAGGGCCACGCCCTTCCTGTAGTTGAGCGGCCGGTTGAGCTCGAAGAACGGATGGGCCGGATAGCCGTCCACCCGCCACTGCCCCCAGTAGCCGATCTCGGCCACATGAAGCAGACCGTCCGCGCCGATGCCGAGGCTCGAACGGGTTGTCATGGGTTTCGTCGCGAGGACGTTTGCCCGGAGAAAGATGCCGTTGGGTTGCCCGTGCGGAACGGTGAAGAGATCGCCGTTCACACCGACGAGCGTCGCGCGGTTCGAAAGCCGCTTCTGGATCGCACTCACGCGCTCTCGATCAGTGACCCGTCCGTTCGAGAGGATGGGCTTGAGCGAGTAGAGCCCACCCGGCGGCGGCGCGACGATCTCGTAGAGGACGACACGGCCGGCGGTCGTCCTGATCACCTCGCGCGTATACGTGACGCCGGGCACCAGGTCGGTTCCACCCGCCGTGCCGGAGGGCAGGAGAACAGCTGCAAGCGCAGCCAAAAGGACGACACGCTTCAGCACCCCGCGGTCACGTAAACAAACTCCGTCCCCGTTTACAAGGGGCTATTACAACCGCTTAACTCTCAGTTCCAAACCCTGACGTCGCGGTAGAGCGTGTCCCGCTGGACGGCCGCCTTGCCGAGTGCCTTGATCGCGCGGACGAAGTCCTCGGCGGTCGCGCGATGCGTCGTGCCGGCTGCTGAGACGACGTTCTCCTCGATCATGATCGAGCCCATGTCGTCGGCGCCGAAGCCGAGTGCGACCTGCCCGACCTTCATCCCCTGCGTCACCCAGCTCGACTGGATGTGGTCGACGTTGTCGAGGTAGATGCGGCTGACGGCCTGCGTGAGCAGGTAGTCGAACGAGGTCGGCCGTGCCTCTTCAGGGACCTTGTCCGCAAGCCGGTTTCCATCGCGCTGAAACGTCCAGGAGATGAAGGCGCGAAAGCCGTTCGTCTCGTCCTGCAGGCCACGGATCCGGCGCATGTGCTCGACGCGCTCCTCGAGCGTCTCGACGTGGCCGTACATCATCGTGGCAGTCGTCGAGATGCCCAGTCGCTGGGCCTCGCGCATGATTCCGAGCCATTCGCCCGAGGTCGTCTTCTTCGGGGAGATGATGTTGCGGACGCGGTCGACGAGGATCTCGGCGCCGCCCCCGGGCACGGAGTCGAGACCTGCATCCCTCAGGCGCGTGAGTGCCTGTGGGATGGTGATCTTCGACCGGCGCGCCGCGTGCTGGATCTCGGACGGCGAGAGCGCGTGCAGGTGGATCGGGTAGCGAGCCTTGATCGAGCTGAAGAGATCCTCGTAGTAGTCGACACCCAGGTCCGGGTGATGGCCGCCCTGCATGAGCAGAGCGGTCCCGCCGAGCGCCAGGGTCTCCTCGATCTTCTTGAAGATGACCGGCTTCGGAAGGAGATATCCCTCGCGCGTGTCTCCAGGGCGACGGTAGAAAGCGCAGAAGTCGCAGTCCGTGTAGCAGACGTTCGTGTAGTTGACGTTGCGGTCGATGATGAACGTCACCCGGCGGCGGTCAATCTTGCGGTTCCGCAGCTCATCGGCGGCGCGGCCGACGGCGACCAGGTCACGGCTTCGGAGCAGAGTCAGGGCGTCCTCGTCGGTGATGCGCTCGCCGTCGAGAGCCTTTGCGAGCACCTGGCCGGTTCCGTCGTGGCTCATGCGCGGACCGGCTCTGTCGTGAGGAAGCGAAGCTCCGGCACGGTGTCGAGCTCTCCGGCATCGACGGCGAGCTCGAAGAATGACAGAAGGCCCGCGCGCTCCTTCGGGCCGAAGCGATAGCGCAGCTTCTCGAAGTAGCGGGCGAGAAAACCTGGCGGATAGCCGTATCGGGTGCTGGCCTCGCGCGCGAGCCGCTCCGGCTCGGCGCGGTTACCGCGCAGCGCTTTCAGAAAGGCTGGTTCGAGCGCCGCGATCCCATCGGTCGCCTCTTCCCGGCAGGCAAATACGGCGTACACCATCGGGAGGCCGGTGCGCTCGAGCCACAGTCGGCCGAGGTCGTAGTGAGGCGTTGGGTCTTCGAACATGCTCTTGAGGGCTGCGTCGCCGATGAGGAGCGTCGCGTCCGCGTCCTCGCCGAGCGGGACGTGCTCGGCCTCGGGTAGCAGCACGCGGACGAGAACGGCCGACGTCGCGCTCTCGGGTGTGACGGCGACCGAGGTGACGTGCTCGAGCGGCGCCCGGGAGACGAGCTGGATCGAGTCCACGGCGCCTTCAGAGGACACGCAGAGGCGCGGAAGGATCCTGAGGCGCTCGGCGTGGCGGCCGTATTCGATGGACGAGATAGGAGCGAGGTCGATCTCGCCTGCGAGCAGGCGCTCGTTCAGCTCGGTGGGGACGCCGGGGACCTCTTCGACGTCGGCCTCGAGGCCGAAGAAGATCGGCGCCATGTTGACGTAGCTGATTCGGCCGAGGCGGATCACGCGGCGGCGCCCCATCTGCGCAACTCGTTGTAGAGCGTGTCGCGCTGCACAGGCACGCGCCCGGCGGCCTGCACTACCCGCACGAGCTCCTCGATCTTCTGTTCGGTCTCGGTGCGCGCCCCGGCGGCGTGGAAGATCTCCTCGCGGACGACAGTCCCCTGCACGTCGTCGGCGCCGAAGTGGAGGGCCACCTGGGCGAGCGGCAGGCCCATCATGATCCAGTAGGCCTTCACGTGATCGATGTTGTCGAGCAGCAGCCTCGATACCGCGATCATCTTCAGATCATCGGAGCCCGGCGTGAACGTCCACCCCCGCCGCTCGAAGACGGTGTGCTCGGGATGGAACGCCAGCGGGATGAAGGCGAGGAATCCGCCCGTCTCGTCCTGCAGCTCGCGCAGGCGCAGGAGATGGTCGACGCGCTCCTCGTACGTCTCAACGTGGCCGTAGAGCATCGTGCAGTGGGTCGGGATGCCGAGGCCGTGGGCGGTCCGGTGCGTGTGAAACCAGAAATCTGGATGCTCCTTGCCCGGCGCCACCAGCCGCCGCACACGCTCCGCAAACACCTCCGCGCCGCCCCCCGGCAACGACCCGAGGCCGGCTTCGCGCAGCTCGACAAGCACCCTCTCGTGACTCAGCCCGGACAGCTTCGTCATGTGGTGGATCTCGCTCGCCGTGAAGCACTTCAGGTGCACGTCCGGCAAGGCCTCGTGCAGCTTCCGGATGATCTGAACGTAGTAGTCGAAGTCGACGTGCGGGCTCTCGCCGCCGACCATGTGGATCTCGGTGAAGCCCGTCACCTCTCGCTGGCGCAGCGCGTCCTCGACGAGCTCGTCCGGCGTGTGGGTATAGGCGCCGGGCTGCTTCTGCGTCACTGCGAAGGCGCAGAACTTGCATTTCACGCGGCAGACGTTCGTCTGGTTCAAGTACAGGTTCTGGACGAAGTAGACGTCGTCGGACCCACCCCGGCGCTGCCGAGCCGTGTCAGCGAGCGCACCCAGCTCCAGGAGATCGTCGGACTCCATCAGAAGCAACCCGTCTTCGAAATCGAGCCGCTCGTTGGCGTCGACCTTGTCCCAGATCTCTCCCAGACCGGTGCGGGTGAGTACGGCCATCAGGCTTCCCGCTCCACCACTGCGTGGGTGAGCGCTTCGAGCGAGACCCTGTCGGGCTCGCCGTCAAGCGAGCTCCGCGCGCGCTCCGCATAGTCGAGCGCGACCTGTCGCGCTTCCTCGAGCGCACCCGTCGATTCGACGCGCTCGAGCGCGTCGGGAACGTTCTCGCCCGCGAGCGCGCGCCAGACCTGTCGATCGCGGCGCGCCGCGATGATCAGCGGAAGCGTCGGTGTCCCGTCCTTCAAATCCACCCCGCCCGCCTTTCCGGTCGCGTGGTAGTCGCCGGCGCAATCCAGGATGTCGTCCGCGATCTGGAAGGCGACTCCGAGCGCGAGGCCGAACTCGCCGAGGCCACGACCATTGCCGCCGAGGAGGCAGGCCGCCTCGAACAGCTTCCCGGTCTTCAAGGAGCAGCGGGCCAGATAGTCCTCGACCGACGTATCCGGTCGGAACGCCTGCCGGCGCTGCAGCGCCTCGCCGCGGGCCAGGGCGAGCGCGGCATTCGCCAGGACGGCGACGGCGCCGGCATCGGCCGTCTGTGCCAGCTGGGCGAAAGCGCGCGCGAAGAGGTAGTCGCCTGCCGCTTTCGCGGCACTCTCCCCGTGCTCGGCCCACACCGTCGGACGCCCGCGGCGCAAATCCGCGCCGTCGAGCAGATCGTCGTGGACGAGCGTGGCCATGTGCACGAGCTCGACGGCGACTCCACCGGCCACGGCCCGGTCGCCCTCTCGCTCGTCCCCTGGAGTCGAGAGGAAGACGAGGAGCGGCCGCAACCGCTTGCCACCCGCCGCCAGGGTGTCGGCCGCGATGAGCCCGAGGAGCCCCGGGTAGGCCGCGACGGTGTCCTCGAGCCGCTCCTCGAGCAGGTCGAGGTAGCGGTCGAGACCAGGCGCCTCCCGGATCGTCTCGAGCGCGGTCAGCCCTTCCTCCCCACGTGCAGGGCCACGATACCGCCGCCGAGGAGGCGCCACCCCACCCCCTGGAACCCGGCGCGGGTCATGGCGGCTGCAAGATCCTCGGGACCTGGGAAGCGCCGGACACTGGCGGGAAGGTAGGAGTACGCACCGCCGCCGGGCAAGACGCGGCCCGCGAGCGGGACTAGACCGTCGAACCAGACTCGGAAGAACGGCCGCAGGATGCCGCGTGGGCGCGTGATCTCGAGACAGCCCAACCGTCCCGCCGGCACGAGGACGCGCGCCAGCTCGCGCAGGCCCGCTTCGAGGTC
>DASXSE010000041.1:0-7539 GCA_036506175.1 Gaiellaceae bacterium | reverse complement strand
GCCTGGATGGGCGAGCTCGCCTACCGAACGCTCCGTCCTTAACCGTATTCTTGCCCGGAGCGATGGCGGAGCGGGCGACCGACACGCAGTACCTATGGCAGGAGTACAAGCGGACCGGCGACCGCCAGCTCCGCGACCGGCTCATCCTCACGTACGCCCCGCTCGTCAAGTACGTGGCCGGGCGGCTCGGGAGCGGACTGCCCGCTCACGTCGAAGAAGGCGACCTCGTTTCCTATGGCCTTCTCGGGCTCATCGGGGCGATCGAGCGTTTCGACCCCAACCGCGACATCAAGTTCGAGACCTATGCCATCGCGCGCATCAAGGGCTCGATCATCGACGAGCTCCGCTCGATGGACTGGGTGCCGCGCTCCGTTCGCGCACGCGCTCGGGACATCGAGCGTGCGATCGCCGACCTCGAGAGCCGCCTCACGCGTGCGCCCACCGACGAGGAGATCGCCGAGAAGCTCGGCATCACGGAGGGTGAGTTCCAGGATTCGCTCCTCGAGATCTCCCGCTCCTCGATCGCGGCCCTCGACGACCTCTGGGCCAGCCCGGGATCGAGCGGTGACGCGGTTGCACTCATCGACACGATCGAGGATCCCACCGCAGCCGAGCCGCAGTCCCAGATGGCGCACACCGAGCTCCGCGAGGCGCTCGGAGAGGCCATATCTCGCCTCCCGGAGCGCGAAAAGCTCGTCGTGACCCTCTACTACTACGAAGAGCTGACCCTGCGGGAGATCGGCGAGGTGCTCGGCGTGACGGAGTCCCGCGTGTCGCAGCTGCACACGAAAGCCATCCTCAGGTTGAAGGCACGCTTGTCGTCTTCTGTCGCACGGGCCGGCGGCGACTAGACGCTAGACTCGCCCTTCCGTGGCAGGGGACTCCAGCAAGATTCGGAACGTCGCGGTAATCGGCCACCGCGGAACAGGGAAGACCTCTCTCGTCGAGGCGCTCCTCTTTCAGGCCGGCGCGACGAACCGGCTCGGCTCCGTGGAACAAGCGTCCACGGTCGCCGACTGGGACGAGGACGAGCAGAAACGGCAGATGTCGCTCTCGGCCTCGCTCTGCCACGTCGATTGGCAGGACCGCAACATCAACGTGATCGACACGCCCGGCGACCCGGGCTTCCAGGCCGACACGCTCGCCTCTCTCCGGGTCGTCGAGGGGGCGCTGATGGTGGTCAACGGCGTGAACGGCGTCGAGGTGCAAACGACGCGGCTCTGGGACCGCTGCGAGCAGCTCGGTCTCTCGCGGCTCGTGTTCGTGAACATGCTCGACCGCGAGCGAGCCGATTTCTTCACCGTCTTGGAGCAGCTGCGCGGTCAGCTCTCGAACCGCTGTGTCGCCGTGAACATCCCGATCGGCCACGAGCATGAGCTCAAGGGCATCGTCGATCTCTTCCACATGAAGGCGTACATGTCGCCGGAGGGCGACCGCGAGGGCGATCCGGTCGACATCCCTGAGGAGGTCGCCGCCCAGGCGGCCGAGTATCGGGAAAAGCTCGTCGACGCGGTCGTGGAGACAGACGAAGCGCTCATGGAGCGCTACCTGGAAGAGGGGGAGGTTTCCGGCGACGAGCTGGCCGCGGCTCTCAAGAACGCGGTCGTTTCGGACGAGCTCTTCCCGGTCGCCTGCGGGTCGGCGACGAAGAATCTCGGCACGACCGGGCTGCTCGATCTCCTCGTCGAGGGCATTCCGTCGCCGGCGAAGAAACAGCTCGCGCTCGACGTGACGGCGAATGGGGCCGCCGCGTTCGTTTTCAAGACCGTTGCCGATCCGTTCGCCGGGCGCATCAACGTGTTCCGCGTCCTCTCCGGCGAGATCTCCTCGGACTCGAACCTCGTCAACCCGCGCACGAAGGGGAAGGAGCGGGTAGGACAGCTGCTCGTCCTCCAGGGGAAGGAGCACACGACGTCGCCGAGCTTCGTCGCCGGCGACATCGGTGCCGTGGCGAAAATGAAGGACGTCATGACGGGCGACCTGCTCGTCACGAGCGACCAGGGGGTCGAGCTGCCGAGCCTCGACTTTCCGCAACCCGTCATGAGCTTTGCGATCACGCCCAAGGCCAAGGGCGACGAAGAGAAGATGGCGACCGCCCTACGGCGGCTTGCAGAGGAGGATCCGACGCTCGTCCTTCGTCGCGACGAGCAGACCGGGGAGCAGCTTCTGGCCGGCCTCTCACAGATCCACGTCGAGGTCGCGGTCGAGCGTTTGCATCGGCGGTTCGGCGTCGACGTCGACCTGCACCAGCCTCGGGTCCCGTACCTCGAGACGATCCGCAAGGAGGCTAAGGCGCAGGGCCGCTACAAGAAGCAGACCGGCGGGCGCGGTCAATTCGGCGACTGCCACATCGTGCTCGAGCCGCTGCCTGGGCACGAGGGCTACGAGTTCGTTGACAAGATTGTCGGCGGCGTCATCCCGCAGGGCTTTCGTCCCGCCGTCGACAAGGGAATCCAGGAGGCGATGGCGCAGGGCGAGCTCGCGGGCGCGCCCGTGCAGGGCGTACGCGTGCTCCTCGTGGACGGCTCCTACCACACCGTCGACTCCTCCGAGATGGCGTTCAAGATCGCGGGCTCGATGGCGTTCAAGTCCGCGTACGAGAAGGCTGATCCAGTCCTCCTCGAGCCGATCATGAGCCTGGAGGCGACGGTTCCCGACGACACCGTCGGCGCGGTCAACGGTGACCTCAATTCGCGTCGCGGGCGGCTGCTCGGGATGGAGCCCAGCGCCGGCATGACGACGATCAACGCCGAGGTCCCGATGGCCGAAGTACTGACGTACGCGCAGTCGCTCACCTCCATGACGGGTGGCCGAGGCGACTACGCGCTCAGCTTCCTCCGCTACGAGGAAGTGCCGACCCACATCGCGCAAAAGATCATCGAGACTGCCCGTCGGGAGAAAGAGGAGGCGAAGGCATCCTGATTGTGCGAAGGCAAGACGTCTACCGCTCCTGCGCGGTCTGCCACCGCACGCTGCTCATGGGCGAGCGGTCCTTCCGCTTCACGCCGGGCGGCGAAGACTGGGTCGACGTTTGCGCGCTCTGCACGGACCAGGCGGACGAGCATGGTTGGATCCGCGAGGGAACGCCGACGACGCCGCTCGTCCCCGATTCGTCGAAGCGCCGGCGGCGCTTCGGCGGGCTTGCTGGGCTCCTGGAAACCCGCAAGACAGAGCCCGAGTCCGTCGTGTCGGAGCCTGTTCTGCGCCGCCTCTCGCAAACCGAGCATGCGATGGTCGAGGCAGCGGAGCTCTTCAACGACAGCGCCTACCGGCGCACGATCGCCGGCATCGCCAAGAGCTTGGGCGACGCCCGAGTGAGCTTCCTGCCCCTCTCCGGGACGAATCCCGAGGTGGTCATCACCGTCGCCTGGGACATCTCGTGGTACCAGTACCGCGTCGTTTTCGACTCCCAGCAGCCGGTGCGTCTTGCCGAGCGGGGTTATGAGCTCGATGACCTCGACGATCGCTTCAAGAGCTGGAACGGGAGCCTCGGGCCCGACGGGCGCCTGTCGCCCGACATTCCGAAGCTCTAGACACTCCTTACGGGGGAGGGGCAGCGCGGTGTGCCGTTCTAAGATGCGCCCGTGATCTATTGCGTCATTCCGCCCGAGCTCAAGGACGAGCTCTACGACAAGCTCGTGAAGTACTACGAGGACAATCCGAACGTCGAGGTCATCGTCGACCGGCGCACCGGGCCGGACCGCAGGCAGGGGAAGCCTTCGCCGGAGATGAAGGAGCGGCGCACGACCCGCGACCGCAGGCGCGGGCGGGTTCCGGGGACTTTCCCCGAGGTCGACATCCCCGAAGAAGCTGCCTAGGCGTCAATAGAATCGCTCCCAACGACGAAGGGGAGCGATGGCGACGACTGGCACGAAGACCTACCAGAACTACATCGGCGGCGAATGGGTCGACGCTGCGAGCGGCGAGACCTTCGAAAGCCACAACCCGGCCACGGGCGAGCTGATCGGGGTCTTCCCGAAGTCGAGCGCCGAGGACGTCGACCGGGCCGTCGAGGCGGCGAAGGAGGCCTACGAGAGCTGGCGTCTGGTGCCCGCGCCCAAGCGCGCGGAGACCCTCTTCCGCGTCGGTCAGCGCTTCATCGAGGCGAAAGACGAGCTGACCGAGCTCATGGTGCAGGAGATGGGAAAGGTGCGTACCGAGGCGGGGGGAGACGTCCAGGAAGCCATCGACATGACGTACTACATGGCTGGCGAAGGCCGTCGCCTCTTCGGCCAGACGACGCCATCGGAAATGCCTGACAAGTTCCAGATGAGCATCCGCCAGCCGATCGGTGTCGTTGGGGCGATCACGCCGTGGAACTTCCCCATCGCGATCCCGAGCTGGAAGATCTCGCCCGCGCTCGTCTGCGGCGACACGGTCGTCTTCAAGCCGGCGACCGACACTCCCGCGCTCGGGGAGCGCTTCGTTGAGATCTTCGAGGAGGCCGGCCTGCCGGCGGGTGTTCTCAACATCGTCCACGGCGGGGGCGGAACTGTCGGCGAGGGGCTCGTCAAGCATCCGGACGTTCCCCTGATCTCCCTGACGGGCTCGCGCGAGGTCGGCGTCGAGACGGCGAAGAACGCCGCGCCTTTCCTCAAGCACGTCCATCTCGAGCTCGGCGGCAAGAACGCGATCATCGTCATGGACGACGCCGATCTCGACCTCGCCGTTGACGGAATCGTCTGGTCGGCGTTCGGCACCTCGGGGCAGCGGTGCACGGCTGCGAGCCGCGTGGTTGCGGGCAAGAAGGTCTATGACGAGCTGCAGTCCAAGCTCGTCGAGCGAACCGAGAAGCTCACGCTCGGGAACGGGCTCGACGACGACGTCGAGATCGGCCCGGTGATTAATCGTTCCGCGCTCGAGAAGATCGACTCGTACACGCAGATCGGCAAGGACGAGGGCGCGAAGCTCCTTACGGGTGGCGAGGTCGCCACCGAGAACGGTCTGGACAAGGGCTTCTTCTATCGACCGACGATCTTTGCCGACGTCGAGCCGGGAATGCGGATCGCCCAGGAGGAGATCTTCGGGCCCACGACCGCGATCATCCCGGCGACCGACGTGGACGAGGCGATCCGGATCGCGAACGGGATCGAGTTCGGCCTCTCGTCCTCCATCTTCACGCGCGACGTGAACAAGGCTTTCCGCGCGATGCGGGACCTGAACGCGGGGATCACGTACATCAACGCCGGCACGATCGGCGCCGAGGTGCATCTCCCGTTCGGCGGAACGAAGCAGACGGGGAACGGACACCGCGAGGCCGGGCAGGCGGCGCTCGACTTCTACACCGAGTGGAAAGCGATCTACGTCGACTACTCGGGCAAGCTGCAGCGCGCGCAGATCGACTGAAGCTCGCGCACCAGGCCGTCCAACCGGATCGCGTTGCGCCGGATCACGGCGAGGAACTGGAGCTGCTCATCCGAGAGGCCCGCGGGCTGCTCGGCGATGAGGTCGACGTAGCCGCCGATGGCGGTGAGGGGCGTGCCGAGGTCGTGGGCGATCCGAGCCAGCTCGTCCCCGAGCAGGGGACGCGCGACCCGAAACTCGCTTTCGGTCAAGGTAGGAAGCATGTCCACAAGGACAGGCTCAGGCGAGAAAACTTGCGCCGCTTAGCCGAAGACGCCGGCCGAGCCGAGCAGAAAGAGCACGAAGACGCCCGCGATCGTGAGCACCCACGGCCCGACCAGCAGCGCGAGCGCCCCCACCGCGAACCCCATCCCGGAGGCGCCCGCCGAGGCGCGTCCGGCCGCCTGGATGGCGAGCACGACGCCTCCGATCCACGCGAGCGCCATCGGCCACGCCGCCTGGAACGGATCGCCGCCGCCCAACCAGAGCGACCCGACGAAGCACCAGTAGAGCGCCGCGCAGAAGAAGGCGATTAGTGCGCGCGGGTTGGGGCCGCCGTGCGACTCTGTCCGGCGCTTTTCCTCCGGCGCGGCTCGAACAGAGCGTCCGAGCTCCCTGGCGAGATCGGAAAGACGCTCGAGCCGGCGCTCGAGCGGCGGGTGAGAGCTGAACATGCGCTGCGGGTCGATCTCGAGGGCCCCGGCGGGCGCCTCGGCCGGGACGATGAAGAGCGCGCTCACGCCCGCGACCGCGCGCAGATCCTCCCGCGGGATGAGCGGCATCTCGCTGGTGAGCCGCTGGAGGGCGCTCTGGAGCTGTTCGGGCGCGCCTGTGAGGAGCGCAGCCCCGCGATCCGCGACGTACTCCCGATAACGGGAGATCGTCATGATGAGCGCGGTGGCGACCGCGTAGAGGACCCACACGAGGAGGAGGACGAAGAAGCAGTAGAGGAACGCGAGGATCACGATCACCTTCGCCGGCCACTCGACGCGCGCGGGCAGGTCTGCGAGCCAAGTGAAAATTCGCCTGCCCAGCATCGCTGGGGCCCCGACAAGCGTCATGACGAAGGCGTCGCGGTTCACGATGTGGGTGAGCTCGTGGGCGAGGACGGCCTCGAGCTCCTGCGGGCTCAGGCGGGCGCGCAAACCGCGGGTGACAACCACGACCGCGTCGCGCGGCGAGCGTCCCGCGGCGAACGAGTTCGGAACGTCGGTGTCCGCGACCGCGATCCGGGGCGCAGGCATGTCGGCCATCCCCGCCAGTCGCTGGACGAGCGCGTCGAGCTCGGGCTCCTCCTGTTCGCCGACGACACGGGCGCGCGCGCTGGCAAGCGTGATCCGCTCGGAAATCGCCGGTAGGAAGCAGACGAAGACGAAGAGCGCGGCGAGCGATCCAATGGACAGGAGCCAGGAGCCCGTCCAGCCACGCCCGAAGAGCACGATCCCGATCGGGAGCGGAAGATAGAGGACCGCGAGCAGGATGAGCGCGGCAGTCATCCGCACGTTCAGTCCGAGATCGCGGCCGGTGCGGCGTTCCATCCTCTACGGTGTCGGCCGTGAGGCGGCTGGCCATGAGGATTGGGGCCGAACAATCATGAACCGGAAGCTCGTCGTCTTCGTCCCGGCAGAGGCGCTCGACGCGGTTCGCGACGCGCTCTTCGAAGCCGGGGCAGGGCGGATCGGGGCCTACGAGCGCTGCTCCTGGTACACGGAGGGAACTGGGACGTTCTTCGGCAGTGAGGAGACCAATCCGGCGGTCGGCGAGGCTGGAACCGAAGAGCGCGTGCCCGAGCTCCGGCTCGAGACCGTCTTCCCGGAGGAGCGCCACGAGGGGGTCGTTGCCGCGCTCAGGCGCGCGCATCCGTACGAGGAACCTGCCTTCGACATCTATCCGTTGTTGTGAAGGCGCGCTTGTATACCGACGGCGGCGCACGTGGGAATCCTGGGCCTGCGGCGGCGGCCTATGTCCTGGAGACGGAGGACGGGACAGTGCTCGACGCGCGCGGCGAGACCATCGGAGTCGCGACCAACAACGTGGCCGAGTACCGCGCTCTGGTCGCAGGCCTGAGGAAGGCGCTCGAGCTCGGAGTGGGGGAGGTCGACGTCGTCTCCGACTCGGAGCTCCTCGTCAAGCAGATGACCGGCGAGTACCGAGTGAAGAACGCCGCGCTCGTCGACCTCTCGCTCGAGGCCGCGC
>DASXSE010000040.1:0-2752 GCA_036506175.1 Gaiellaceae bacterium | reverse complement strand
GTCTCTCCGCCGCGCTGGATCTGCATCGTGTCCCGGATGTGGAGGAGCTTCTTCTGAACCTTGTACAGCTCCGCTCCGGAGGGATTCTGGAGGACGAATGTGTCCCGGAGGCGCAGGACCTTCCCGTCCACCTTGAACGCGCGCTCGCCGGCGTCGTTCTCGACCCAGTAGTCGTCTCCGATCGCGAAGACCTTCTCGCGCATCCGGTACTTCGTTCCGCCCTGGTCGCCTCGGCCGCGCAGCAGTCCCATCTCGCTCCTCGCTCGTTCGGAGGTTGATCCTAGTCGCGGGAGTGCATTGGGTGAGGCTTAGCATCGGCTCGTGCCGGTCGGCTACCTAATCGCAACCGGTGTGATGGTCGCCTACGTCCTGTTCGCGGTGGCACCGCCGAGGCCGCGGCGGTCGAGCCCGGTCCATCTGAGCTTCTGGCTCGGCTACCCGGTCATTCATTCACCTGCACGGAGGGCGTTCCGCATCGGCAACGTCCTGGCGACCGCCGGGCTCGTGACCGCGAATGATCCTTTGCTTCAACCCGGGTTCGAGGACGCGGATACGTCGGTGACGGCCGTCGTGTCGCTCTGGCTCGGTCGGGTCGGGTGCGCAGACGTCGTCACCGATGGATTACGACACCGGAGGCGCGCCGCCGTTCATCGCCCATCCCGATCGCGACACGCTTGTGATCGTGGAGGACGCGCGGCAGTTCGTCAGCACCTGCGCAAGACGTCGTCGAACCCGATCGTCTACGCGGAGCTGCCCGGGGCCCAGCACGCCTTCGACTTCTTCTACTCGATCAGGTTCGATGCAGTGATCGACGGGATCGAGGTGTTCGTGACGCGCGTGCTCGGGCGTTGAGCCGTCAGAGGCAGGACGGCTTCGGACTAGCCCGCCCAGTGAGTTGCGCAGTACGCGTCGCGTGCGGCGTTGCCGCCAAGGAGCGGCGGGTAGGTCGCGGCCGCCCGGATCTCGCTCGCCTGCGATTCGGCGTACGCCTCGATCTCCTGAGCCACCAGCTCGCGTGCCTCGGAAGTCGGTGCGAGCGCAAGTAGCTCCGCGTTCCTCCACGCCTGCTCCCGCCAGCCCACGACGGTTTGAAAGAGCCCGAAGTCGTCGATCGTCGTCGGGAGGTTGGCGTCGTCGATCGTGGGGTCGAAGCGGCGGGCGATCTCGGCAATGAGGTCGTCGGTCACACGGTTGAGGATCTGATTCACGCGATCGTGATCCGGCTTCCGGCTCGTGCCGTCCGGCCTGACCAGCCCGATGGTGTAGAGAACGAAGGGGAGGTCGCGCTGGACGTGCGCATTGATGCCGAGAAGCAGATCGCCGTATGCGGAAACGGACCGATCTCCCGCCGCGTCGAGCGCGATTCGCCACGCCGGCGGGACGTCAGCCGTCTCACCGGCGTCCCAGGCATCGTAGGCGGCGAAGTAGTAGCCCGCGAAGACGACATCCTCGTGATTCACGAACGGGGTGTCGTCGAAGAACGTGGGCGATTCGACCGTGCGCCGATACTCCTCCGTCACACGCAGATAGGTCAGGGCAAAGATCGCGTTGTGGTCGCACGAAGACGCGAGCGGGTCGAATCGCCTGGTCATCTGGCGAATGGTCTTGTCGACGCACTGGACCCGCCCGGCGATGCAGTCGTCGGGGCTCGTTGCGTCGTAGGGAATCGAGAGCCCGGGAAGGAGCGCGGTCCAGCCCACGAACGGTGGATCCTCTGCAGCGGCCCCAGCCGGCCACGCGAACGCAAGAAGGACGAGCGCGAGAAGGGCGAGCCGCAGGGGGGATCGGTGCCGCATCTTTGGCTGAGACCTTCCCGATCGCCGCGAAACCAAAACCCGCGGGAGAGCGTGGTTGGTTTGTAACCGGCGAAGGCGGTGAAGATAGTATGCGCCACCTGGTCCGCTGACAGAGGGAGTGCTCTGTGGCCACGCCCGACCTCGTCCGTACGCGAGACAGCCTTGCTGGCGCAGGCGCCGCTCGGGGCGCGCGCGCACCGTTCGACGCCGTCGAGGAAGCAATCGATGCGCTCGGCCGGGATCCTGGTCTCGTTCTGATCTTCCCGACCGGCGTCCCTGACCCCCAGGAGGCAGCGACGCAGGCTCAGGCGGCGGCCGGAAGCGCTCGCGTCGCCGGGATGACTGGAAGCGGCGCAATCACGATCGGCGGTGCGATCGAGAGCGGCTGCTCGGCGCTCGCGTTCGCCTCATCGGTCCAGGTTGGGGTGGGTGCGGGTACTTCCTCCAATCCACACGACGCCGGGCGCTCTGCTGCCGCCGGGGCTCTGTCCGAGGTCGACCTCGACGACCGCCACGTCGTGCTCCTCTTGCTCGTCGACTCGGAGTCGGGCGATCAGGCTGAGATCATCGCCGGGGCTTACGATGTCGCGGGTGGGCGCATCCCGCTCGCCGGAGGAGCCGCCGGGGGTGACGCCAGAGCCCAGTTCGCCGACGGAGAGGCCATGTCGGGGAGCGTGGTCGCAGTCGCCCTCGTCAGCCAGACGCCGATCGGTGTCGGCATTTCGCACGGCTGCGTGCCGCGCGGAGCGCCGTCGATCGTCACGCGTGCGCGAGGGCAGGTCGTGCTCCAACTCGACGGGCGTCCCGCCGAAACCGTCTACCTCGAGAAGCTCGGGATAGACGATGTCCCGTTGAGCGACTGCGATTTCGAGGCGATTGCGATGTCGCATCCGCTTGCCCAGCCGGAGCTTCGCGGCGATGTCCGTCCCCGATACGTGCGCGGCCGTGCGCCGGGA
>DASXSE010000039.1:0-6243 GCA_036506175.1 Gaiellaceae bacterium | reverse complement strand
GGCGACTCCCGTCGCGCTGTACCTGGCGGACAAGGTCGGCGAGAAGACGCTGCACATGGTGACCGCGGATCCGCAGCGGACGCCGTCGTTCACGCTGTTCGCGAACCCGGACTACTTCCTGACTGCAGGGAGGACCGGCGGCGGCGCGCCGACCAAGTTCAACTGCCCGGACTCGGCGCACCAGGCGTTCGTCTGCGTCGACTACCACTTCGCGTGGAGCCACGGTGACGCGACCGAGGACATCGGGCGGACGTGGCTCGGCATGGCCGGCCCGGGCGTCAAGCACCTCGGGATCACGAGCCAGGTCTGGTCGGATCACACGGACATCCAGCCGACGATCCTGTCCCTGCTCGACCTGAAGGACACTTACCAAACGGACGGCCGGGTGCTGAACGAGTTCCTCGAGAACCGCGGGAACCCGCACGGCACGGATCTGAACGAGCTCGGCTCCATCTACAAGCAGATCAACGCGCCGTTCGGCCAGCTCTCGTTCGACGTGCTCGCTGCATCGACGCGGGCGCTCGCCAGCGGGAGCTCGACCGACGACGCCACGTACAACGCGGTCTCAGATCGCATCGCCGCGCTGACCGCGGATCGGAACGCGCTGGCGGAACAGATGCGAGACGTCCTGAACGAAGCGGCCTTCGGCGGCCACCAGCCGAGCCAGCAGGAGGTCGACGAGCTGGCGTGGCAAGGCAAGACGATGCTCATGCGCGCGCATGAGCTCGGAGCCGCAGGCTCGCCGTAAGACGCAGTCATCGGCCCCGGCGGGCTTCCGCGCTCGCCGGGGCCGACAGACCTCGAACTAGATCTTGCCCTTGGCCCGCCACTTCCGGAAGATGCGGCGGACCTCGCCGGCGGTGTCGCGAACCGAGTCCGCGGAGCTCTTGTTGCCCTGTGCGACCACCGCGAACATCTGCGGGATCAGACCGGCGTTGAACACCTCGTCGATCGCCGCGTTCGAGAAGCCCGGAAAGCCCACGTTCGCCGTCGCGTGCCTCGCGATGCTGTCGAGGACGACGTACTTTCCGCTCGGGTCCTTTGCGAGCCGCTTGCGGATGTTCTTCACCGCCCCCGGCCAGCCGGGGAAGTTGTAGAACTTCGAGTTCAGGAAGTGCCCCGTGTAGGCGAGCTGCTGGTCTCGCAGGAACTTCTTCGCCAGCGCC
Organism: Gaiellaceae bacterium; assembly: GCA_036506175.1. Lineage (GTDB taxonomy): Bacteria > Actinomycetota > Thermoleophilia > Gaiellales > Gaiellaceae > JAIBJP01. Next base: position 5,077 of record DASXSE010000039.1, on the reverse strand, counting down.
TTGTTCTCCGCGAACTTCCAGATCACGTAGACGCCCATCACGTGCTCGAGGCCGAGCCGCTGCTTCGGTCCCTTCGGGACGGGCAGGATCGCCAGGTTCTTGGCGAGGGCCGGGTTCTGCTGCTCGGCCGTCCGCAGGATCGAGATCGCGTTGAACGCAAGGGAGATCCGGCCGGCGAGCATCGCGTTGTTGTTCGACGCGGGCTGCCAGGAAAAGACATCCGAGGTCATCCCGCGCTTGTAGAGGTTCGCCATGTAGGTCACTGCGTCACGTGTCGCCTTCGTGTTCAGCGTGACGTTGGCGTGCGCATCCTGGATGTAGGCCCCGAAGCACTGCATGAGCGCAATCAGCGCCATGTTCGAATCGAGCTCGTTGTTCATGCCGATTCCGATCGGATGCCCGTTCGCCTTGAGCTTCGGCGCCGCCTTCAGCACCGCGTCCCACGTCGTCGGCTTGGCGCCGACTTCCCCCCACCAGTCCTTGCGGTAGTGCACCGGATCGGGGACGTAGTTGTCAGGCCAGCCGAACCACTTCTTCGTCTTCGGGTTGTACGCGGATCGGCGCGAGACGCCCTTCATCGGTCCGAGCTTGTCGGTCACGTCGGTGACAATGTCCTTGAGGCCGATGACGCTGTCCTCGTACGACGACGGTGGTGAGAGGTGCTGGAAGAGGTCGTGCCCACTGCGCGCGGCGACTTCTGAGGCGGCGCGCGCGGGAAGGTCGGTCAGATTGATGTGGTCGACGATGACGTCGGTGTCGTTGTGCTGCCCCCAGACCTTCGTGTACACGTTGTCGAACCACGTGTCGTAGGCGGGGACGAAGTGACGCCACTGGATGATCTTGAGGGTGTGCTTCGCCTCCTTGTGCGCGTACTTCAGCGCGCCGGCGACCGACGTCTTCGGCATGGCGCCGCTGTAGAGCACGACAGCCGTTCCGAGCCCGGCGCGTCGTAAGAGCTCCCGCCGAGTCAACCGCTCTCTGCGTTCGCGCCCGTCGTCCGCCATGACGGCTCCTTTCTGTGGCTCTATCGGCTGGAGATTACTCGTCTTCTCACCGAAATGCGCCCCCAGTGAAACCGGCGATGAAGCGATCGAGGAAGAGGTTGTAGAGGAGCGCCAACGGGATGGCCGGGATCAGCGTCGCCGCCATCAGCGACTGCCAGAAGTAGACGTCGCCGCGGATGAGCTCGAGGGGGACCCCCGTCGAGACGGTGCGGGCGTCGGACGTCGAGATGAACGTGACGGCGTAGATGAACTCGTTCACGCACAGGGAGAACGAGAAGATGACGACGGTCAGGATCCCGGGCAGCGAGATCGGGAAGACGATGCGTGCGAGCGCCTTCAGGCGTGAAGCGCCGTCGACGAGCGCGGCGTCCTCCAGCTCGGCGGGGATGGTCTTGAAGAATCCCATCAAGAGCCAGGTGGAGAAGGGCACGGTGAAGGAGGGGTAGACGAGGATCAGCGAGAGAAGCCGGTCCTGCAGGCCCAGCTCGGCGACGACGCGCGACAACGGCAGGAAGAGGAGCGTCGGCGGGACGAGGTAGACGAGGAAAATGCCGACCCCGGCGCTCTGTCCCCAGCGCCCCGATAGCCGCGCGAGTGCGTAGCCGGCCGGTAGGGCAAGCGCGAGCGTGATCAGGACGACGACCCCACCGACGAGCGCCGTGTTCTCGAGCCAGCGCACGTAGTGGATCCCCGGCTCGTGGAAGATGAAGCCGTAGTTGTGCGTGGTGATGTTCTCGGCGCCGAGCGGAAGCCAGCCGTGCCCTTTGAGCGGCTGGGACTCGTTCGGGGCGGCCGGGGCCGCATTGAAGACGAACGGGTCATGGTTGACGTCGTACAGGTCGCCGTTCGTCTTCAGCGAAGTCATCAGCATCCAGTAGAACGGGAACGCGAGGATGATCGCGAAGGGGCCGACGATGATCCACGAGACGATGCTCGAGCGGGCGCTGGCGGACACTTAGGTCACCTCCGCCCGCCTCGCAAACCAGAGCATCACGATCGAGACGACGACGAGGATCGGAAGCAGGTAGAGCGAGATCGCGGCGCCCTCCCCGAGCGAGCCGCTGCGAATGCCTGTCTGGAAGGCCCACATCGGGAGCATCTGCGTCTGGTTGAACGGGCCTCCGTTGGTGAGGATGTAGACAACGGTGATGTCCGTCGCCGTGAAGACGATCCCGAACAGGAGCGCGACGAGAGCGATCGGAAGCTGGAGCGGAAGCGTCACGTACCAGAACTTGCGCAGCCCCGTCGCAGCGTCCACTCGCGCCGCATCGTCCACCTCCGCCGGTATAGAGGCGAGCCCCGCGATGAAGATCACCGTCGCGAAGGGCAGGATCCGCCAGGTGTGGACCATGATCAATGACGCCATCGCGAGGTTCGGGCGGCCGAGCCACTGAGGGGGGTCGAGGGGGTCGATGAGATGCAGACCGAGGTGCCCCAGCACCCCGGTCTGGAGATGGACGAGGCTCCAGTTGGCGACGGAGAGCGTCGACTCGAAGATCCAGAGCCAGCCGATCGTGCCGAGCGCGACCGGGGCCGCCCACGGGAGCACGACGAGGAAGCGCAGGAACCAGCGGCCGCGAAACGGCTTCACCAGCTGGTGGGCGAGGATCGAGGCGCCGACGAGGACGATCGCCTGGGAGACGACCGTGAAGAAGATCGTGTTCCGCAGCGCTCGGCGGAAGTTCTCGCTGTGCCACACATCGGCGTAGTTGTGCAGGCCGACGAAGTGACCCGAGAGCGACCCCGCCGTCGCGTCGGTCAGGCTGAGGTAGACGGCGAGGACGAGCGGTGCGCCGACGAGCAGAAGAATGTAGAGGACCGCGGGGCTGATCAGAAGCGGCGCCAGGAAGCGGCGCTGCTCGAAAGTGTCGCGCCACCCCCCTTTCGACCTGGCCTCGGCAACGGCCGCCACGGCGCGCAGATCCTACAGCGGAGGTGTGGGCTTCGGAGAATTGTGTCGACCGGTCATTTCAGACGGATGCACGAGCTCAGCCCGTGCATCCTGGCGCTCGGCACCGCAAGCGGTGCCTATGGAAAACTCAGGCTCCGTGGCCGAGATCACGCTCGAGAAGCTGAACAAGGTCTACCCGGACGGGACGCACGCGGTCCGCGACCTCGACCTCGAGGTCGACGACGGCCAGTTCGTCGTCTTCGTCGGCCCTTCTGGCTGCGGCAAGACGAGCGCGCTGAGGATGATCGCAGGCCTCGAGCCGATCAGCGACGGCATCGTGCGGATCGGCGGCAAGATCGTCAACGACCTGCCGCCGAAGAACCGCGACGTCGCGATGGTCTTCCAGAACTACGCGCTCTACCCGCACATGACGGCGTACAAGAACATGGCTTTCGGGCTCAAGATGCGCCAGGTCGACAAGGTCGAGATCGACCGTCGCGTTCGCGATGCGGCCCGCGTGCTCGGCCTCGAGGACATCCTGCGCAAGCGGCCGCGCACGCTCTCGGGAGGGCAGCGACAGCGTGTGGCCATGGGGCGGGCGATCGTCCGCGAGCCGCAAGCGTTCCTCATGGACGAGCCGCTCTCGAACCTGGACGCGAAGCTCCGGGTCGAGATGCGGGCCGAGATCGCGCGCATCCAGCGGGACCTCGAGGTGACGACGATCTACGTCACACACGACCAGGTCGAGGCGATGACGCTCGGAGACGAGGTCGCGGTCATGCGTGACGGCGTGCTCCAGCAGCACGACGTGCCGCAAATGCTTTACGACCGCCCGGTGAACCTGTTCGTCGCCGAGTTCATCGGCTCGCCGGCGATGAATGTCATCGGCGTCGACCTCGAGCGCGAGAACGGGAGCCTCTTCGCTCGGTTCGGCGAGCATCGCGTGCGCCTGGACGATGAGTTCCTCTCCAGCCGCCCAGCGTTGGCGCGCTTCGAGAACAAGCCGCTCATCCTCGGCATCAGGCCCGAGGATCTCGAGGATGCAGCCCTCGCGCCCGATGCGCCCGCGGACCGTCGGATCGCGGCGAACGTCGACATCAGGGAGGACATGGGCTCGGACGTGTACGTCCACTTCGGGGCCGGCGGGAGGCCCGTGCGGGGCGAGGACGTCGCCGCTGCGATCGGCGAGGAGGCAATCGAGGCGACGGAGCAGCAGACGAAGGGCAAAGGAAGCCTGTTCGTCGCCCGCGTCGGTCGGCAGTCCACGGCGCGCGAGGGCGATCGCGTCGAGCTCCTCGTGACGACGAACCGCCTCCACTTCTTCGATCCCGAGACCGGCCGCGGGATCTACGACGGCGGCTAGCCTCTACGGTCTCCGACTCGTCCTAGGCGGCGACCCCGGCGAAGCGGGGGATGATCTCCTTCCCGTAGACCTCGAGCTCGCGCTCCTGGCCCTCGGTCATCAGGTAGAGGTCGAATTGGTCGACGCCGATCGACTCGAGCTCCTTCAGCTTCTCGACCGCCTGGTCGGGCGTGCCGAGAACGCAGAAGCGGTCGCAGATCTCGTCGGTCACGAACTCGCCGTGCTTGGCGCCGACGCGGCTGTGGTCCTTGTAGTCGTAGAACTTGCGCGCCTTGACGTAGTCGGTCAGCGCCGTCGGAATCTCGGAGTCGAAGCCGTAGCGCTCGACGAGGTCCATCACGTGGTTCGAGACCATCGCCGGGAACCAGCGCACCTGGTTGCGCGCGTGTGCGATGTCGTCCGAGATGACGCTGGGCGCGCAGACGATGCACTGCAGCGCGTCGGGGTCGCGGCCCTCCTCCCTCGCGGCCGTCCTCGCGGTCTGCATGATCCACTGGATGATCTGCGGGTCGGCGAGCTGGATGATCACGCCGTCGCCCACGCGCCCCGCGACGGCCAGCGCCTTCGGCCCGTAGCCCGCGACGTGCATCTCGATCTCGGGAAGGCCTTTGGCCCACTCGAGCGTCAGCTCCTTGTCGTTCCACTCGACAGTCCGGCCGTTCATCAGGTCCTTCATCATCCGCAGGCGGCGCTCGAACTCGGCCACCCGGACAGGCTTCAGGCCGACGACACGCCGCGACGAGTCGCCGCGGCCGATGCCCATCACCATCCGGCCGCCTGAGAGGTCCTGCATCGTCGCGTACCAGCTGGCCGTGATCG
>DASXSE010000038.1:0-13917 GCA_036506175.1 Gaiellaceae bacterium | reverse complement strand
CCAGCGTTAAGACGGTTTGTGGTAGCTTCGGCGCCTGGTGCGCCGGCGTCTCCTGTTCCTTGCGATCCCTTTCGCCATGCTCGTCTTGGCGGTCATCGCCGGCTGTGGGAGCGGCGGGACCACAACGACCCAGGCAGGCGGAGGAACGGCTACCACAGCGGCCGCGAACCCGTGCGCCAAGAACCAACTGAAGCTCGTGAACGCGGGCCAGCTCACGATCGCCACCGACAACCCGGCTTTCCCGCCCTGGTTCCAGGACGCCAAGGGAGGGCCGTGGGACCCGACGACACCGCCGACCAAGATGGGCTACGAGGCCGCCGTCGCGTACGCGGTCGCGAACCAGATGGGCTTCACGGACGACGAGGTCAAATGGACGGTCGTTCCGTTCGACAACGTGTTCAAGCCCGGGCCGAAGGACTTCGACTTCGACGTCAACCAGGTCTCCTACACATCGAAGCGCGACGAGGTCGTCGACTTCAGCGACTCCTACTACGACGTTGAGCAGGCCGTCGTGGTGCTCAAGAAGTCAAAGTACGCGAGCGCGACGAGCCTCGCCGACCTCAAGTCAGCGAAGCTTGGCGCCCAGCTCGGCACGACGAGCTACGACGCGATCAAGAACGTCATCCAGCCGGACTCGGATCCCAAGGTCTACAGCACGAACAACGACGCGATCACCGCGCTCAAGAACGGAAACATCGACGGCATCGTGGTCGACTATCCGACCTCGCTCTACGTCACCGCCGTTCAGGTGCCGAACGCGATCGCCGTCGGCCGGCTTCCCGCTCAGGGCCAGGAGCACTTCGGCCTCGTGTTCGAAGAGGGGAATCCGCTGCGGGATTGCGCCAACGAGGCGATCGCAAAGATTCGAAGCGACGGAACGCTCGCCGAGCTCGCCCAGAAGTGGCTCGAGGGCTCGGCGCCGCCCGTGCTTCAGTAGCAGCGCTTGAGAGACCGCGGCGCTTCTGGGTTGCGAAGCACCCTGATCGCCCTGGCGAGCACCGTCGTCTTCGCGGTCGTCGTCGTCCTCGTCGTGTCGACCTCGCCGGGCTGGCCGGAGGTCCGACAGCAGTTCTTCAACGGCGAGATCTTCCGCGATGCGCTCCACACGATTCCGTCGGCGTTCGTCCTGAACATCAAGATCTTCCTCATCGCGGAGGCGATCATCCTCGTCTTCGCGCTCCTGATCGCCGTCCTGCGCAGCTTGCCCGGCCCTGTCTTCTTCCCGCTGCGCGCCTTGGCGATCGGCTATACGGACCTCTTCCGCGGAATCCCAACCATCCTCGTGATCTACCTGCTGGGTTTCGGCGTCCCCGCCCTCCAGCTCTCGGGCGTTCCGCGCGGAGAACTCTTCTGGGGCGTCGCGGCTCTGGTCCTCGTCTACTCGGCTTACGTGGCGGAGGTCTACCGCGCGGGAATCGAGTCGGTGCATCCGAGCCAGGAGGCGGCGGCCCGCTCACTCGGCCTTTCGCGGACGAAGACGCTTCGCTACGTGGTCCTTCCGCAGGCGGTACGCCGGGTCATTCCCCCGCTCCTCAACGACTTCATCGGACTGCAGAAGGACACGGCTCTCGTCGCGCTGCTCGGGCCGGTCGAGGCGTTCCGACAGTCGCAGATCGAGGTGGCGAGCAGCTTCAACTACACGCCCTACCTCGTCACGGCAATCCTCTTCGTCCTCCTGACCATCCCGCTCGCGCGCTTCACGGACTGGCTGGTGCTCCGCGATCGCCGTCGGCAGCTCGCTCTCGGAGCCGCACGTTGAGCGCTGCGCCCGTCCTCCAGATCGAGGGGCTGCACAAGTCCTTTGCACACGAGGTCTTGAAGGGCATCGACCTGGTCCTGCAGCCGCACGAGGTGGTGTGCCTCATCGGCGCCTCCGGGTCCGGGAAGTCGACTCTGCTGCGCTGCGTCAACCTGCTCGAGTACATCGACTCGGGCCGCGTCGTGTTCCTCGGCCAGGATATGAACTCGCCGGGCATCGACGTCGACGCCGTGCGGCGCCGGATGGGGATCGTGTTCCAGGCCTTCAACCTCTTTCCACACATGACGGTCCTGAGGAACGTCACGCTCGCACCTCGGAAGATTCTGGGCCTCGGGCGGGACGAGGCAGAGACTCAGGCCATCACGCTCCTAGAGCGCTTCGGTCTCGCGGACAAGCGGGACGAATACCCGGACCGCCTGTCCGGTGGCCAGCAGCAGCGCGTTGCCATCGTGCGCGCCCTCGCCATGCGGCCCGAGCTGATGCTCTTGGACGAAGTCACGAGCGCGCTCGACCCCGAGCTTGTCGCCGAGGTACTCGACGTCATTCGCGAACTCGCGACTTCCGGCATGACAATGCTCATCGCCACGCACGAGATGAGCTTTGCGCGCGACATCGCCAACCGGGTCTGCTTCCTGGAGGAAGGCGTCATCCTCGAAGAGGCGCCGCCTGACGAGATCTTCTCCTCGCCTCGCAATCCGCGGACGCAGCAGTTCCTCCAACGGATCATCGCGGCGGGGCGCCTGTGATCCAGGTCGTCCACGCCGAAGGGGATGCCTCCGCGCGCGGCGGGACGATCGGCCTCGAACTGGGCGATCTCATCCACCGTTCCCTCGACTTCTATCGTCGCTACTTCGCCGAGCTCGGTGTCAAGGACCTCGCAGCTAGCCTCGAGCCGTATCGCTCGGCCGCCGAACGCGGCTTGCCCGACCTCGTGGTGATGATCGCGGCGATGGCGAAGGCTGCGGACGTCTCCGAGGACGAACTTTTTGCGGTCAACGCGTGCGAGGAGCTCGAGGAGAGGAAGGTGCCCGCCGAGCGCTGCTCGTCCTTCACCGCAGTCGGCCCGGGTTTCACCATCCTCGCCCACAACGAGCAATGGCTCGCGGGCGACGGCGGCAACGTGGCCGTCGTGGTCGAGCATCCGACCGACGGTGTCGCGCTCGCGTCTCCGACTCTTGCTGCCTGCCTCCCGGCGGTCGGAATGAACGAAGCGGGCGGCGCTCAGGGCATCCATTCGCTGACCGCAACCGACGACGGAGTGGGCGTGCCGCGCGTGCTCGTCTCCCGCCACGCGTTGGAAGCGAGGGATCGCGCCGATTCGATGCGCCGAGCCGGGCTCCCAGGCCGCGCTGGCGGCTACGCGCACCTCGTGGCCTTCCAGGGCGGTGACTCCTTCGTCCTGGAGACCACGGCGCACGCGCTGGCCCTTCTCGACGGCCCGGGGCCCCACACGAACCACTACCTCGACCCGGAGCTCGCGCAAGTCGGGGACGAGCCAGGGGCTGGGAGCGTCTCCCGCCTCGAACGACTGAAGCAGCTGCTCGAGGAGCGCCCGCCGACCACTCCCGAGGACGCAATGGCCATCCTGCGCGACCACGACTCCGCGCCACAGGCCATCTGCAAGCACCCGAGCCCCGGCGACGACGAGGACACTGCGATCGTGTTTTCGATGGTGTGCGAGCTTGAGTCGCGCCGCATGTGGGTAGCGCCGGGGAACCCGTGCGAGGCCAACTTCGAGGAGGTCGCGACGTCCTTATGAACGCGGTTAGCCGGCGCCCCACCTCCGGATGAGCAGCGCGAGCACGGTCGCCACGTTGGCGATCGACTCGAGATCGACCCACTCGTCGACGGCATGTAGGCCGTCCCCCGTGGGCCCATAGCAGACGCCCTGGGAGGACTGGAAAAAGCGAAGGTCGGTGGTAGCGCGAGCTGGCTCGGCAACCAGTTCGCCACCGCGAACCTCTTGGTGGCAGTCCCCGAGCAGGCGAACGAGGTCACTGTTTGGGTCGAACGAGTAGCCGCGGGCACGGAACCCGCGGAATTCGACGCGAGCGTTGCCGTCGGCGCCGGCCACCGCGTCGCTAAGAAGCGCCTGGGCCTCCTGCGGCTCCATCCGGATGGGGAAGCCGAGCCTGACGTCCAATTCGGCCCGCGCGGGCGTCATCGAGGGCCAGTCGCCCGCGTGCAGCGCGCCCACGTTGAGGAGGTAGGGCGACTTGACCTCGGCGAACTCCGGATCGGGCTGGCCGTTGAGCCTCGCCTCGAGCTCGTGCAGCGCCGTGATCGCTGCGAAGGCGCCTTCGATCGGGTTTGAGCCTTCGTCTGCATGTGAGGCATGCCGCGAGCAGCCCTCCAATGTCACCCGCGCCCAGATCACTCCCGGCGAGACGAGATCCATCGTTTCGTTTGTCGGCTCGGCGATGACCACACCGTCGGCGGGCGGGCCGGCCAGACACGCTGCGAGCGCTCCGTTTCCGCCGCACTCCTCCTCGATCACGCTCTGGTAGACGAGGCGGCTTTCGAGCGGGCCGGCGGAGAGCGCCGCCTCGACGGCGAGGAGCATGGCGGCCACACCCCCTTTCATGTCGCAAGCGCCGCGGCCGTAGAGGCGGTCGTCCTCGATTTCGGCGCCGAAGGGACTCTTCGTCCACCGATCAGCAGGCTCCTCGCTGACGACGTCGACGTGCCCGTTGAAAAGCAGAGAGCGACCGGCTTGCCCTCCGAGCGTTCCGACGACGGAGCGCCGGCCGTCGTAGGGAATCAGGGGGATGCCGCTGTCGGGGTAGCGGGCAAGCTCTGCGGGATCGGGCTGGACGGAGCGGCACTCGAAGCCGAGCTCCCGGAGCCGCTCCTCAACCACGCGCTGGACCGGCTCCTCGTTGCCCAGGAGGCTCGGCACCCGCACGAGATCCTTGAGGAACGCAATCGACTCGTCGAGAGCGGCTTCTACGGCCCTGCTTGCGTCCGCGGGTGAGAAGATCGCCATCGCCGATGGACACTAACTCGGCCGATCTTCTCCTCACAGGCGGCGGGGTCTACACCGTCGACGACCGGCGGACGGTTTCAGAGGCGGTGGCGGTAAGGAACGGCCGCGTTACGGCGGCCGGCTCCGCACGTGAGCTCGCGGGCCTGGCGGGGCCCGCCACGCGCGTGGTCGAGCTCGAAGGCCGCACCGTCCTCCCCGGCTTCCAGGACGCGCATCTCCATCCGCTCGACGGCGGTCTCCTCGCCTTCCTGTGCAACCTGCACGACACGAGGTCGGCCGACGAGTGTCTCGCCGTTATCGCCGCGTACGCAGCAGCCCACCCTCAGCGGCAATGGATCACCGGTGACGGCTGGTCGATGGACTTCTTCCCCGGCGGAAACCCGGACAAGGAGCGGCTCGATGCGATTGTGCCCGACCGCCCGGCCTACCTCGAGAACCGCGACGGCCACACCGCATGGGTGAACAGCCGCGCGTTGGAGCTGGCCGGGATCGGCGCGGATTCCTCCGACCCGCCCGACGGACGGATCGAACGGGGTCCGGGTGGCGAGCCGAGCGGCGCGCTGCACGAAGGCGCCATGCGCCTGGTCGGCGATCTCGTGCCAGAAACGAGCCAGGCCGAGCGGGAGCAGGCCTTGTTGAACACGCAGGCGGAGCTGCACGCGCTCGGGATCACGGCCTGGCAGGACGCGGTCGTGACAGCTGCGACGCTTCCCGCCTACCTCGCGGTCGCGGAACGCGGCGAGCTGACAATGCGTTCCGAGGGCAACCTCCTCTGGGACCGCACCCGCGGCGAAGAGCAGATCGACGAACTACTCGCCATGCGCGAACGCGGAAGCAAGGGTCGCCTCCGGATCCGCGGCGCCAAGATCTTCAGCGACGGCGTCCTCGAAAACTTCACCGGCGCGCTGCTCGAGCCCTACGAGGGTACGGACAACCGTGGTTTGGCGATGCACGAGCCCGACGAGCTCAAGCGCATGGTGAGGCTCCTCGATGGCCACGGTTTCCAGGTGCAGCTGCACACGATCGGCGACCGCGCCGTGCGGGAGTCGCTCGATGCGATCGAAGCCGCCCGGAACGCGAACGGCGCACGCGACGCCCGTCACCACCTCGCTCACATCCAGCTTGTCCATCCGGACGACCAGCCGCGGTTCGCGGAGCTCGGCGTGATTGCGAACGCACAGCCCTACTGGGCTGCCGCCAGCCGGTACGTCAACGAGCTGACGCTGCCGTTCATCGGAGAGGAACGCGCCCGTTACCACTATCCGTTTGCGAGCCTTCAACGAGCCGGCGCCCAACTGGCCTTCGGGAGCGACTGGACCGTTTCGACCGCCGACCCGTTGCCCCAGATCGAGGTGGCGGTCACGCGCGTGGAGCATCCGAACCGCGACACCGAGCCCTTGCTTCCCGAGGAGGCGCTCGATCTCGAGTCCGCCCTTGCCGCCTTTACGCGCGGCTCGGCCTACGTGAACTTCCTCGAGACGGAGACCGGATCGCTCGAGCCGGGCAAGCTCGCAGACCTCCTCGTCCTCGACCGAGATCTTTTCGACCGCGGTGCAGGCCCGATCGGCGACGCGCGCGTCGTCCTCACCCTCGTCGAGGGCGAGGCCGTGTACGACCAGCTGGACTAAACGTCGATGAGCGCGCGGCCGCCAGGCGTCCGGTCGGTCACGTGGGAACTCGTTCGAGAACCAGCCGCTCGCGCTTGTACGGGAGCGGCACGGCAGGATCCTCGGAGTCGATCTCGCGAGCCAGCCGGTGCCCGTCGAAGATCACCTCGGCGATCAGGCGCGGGGCGACGCAGTCGCCGATGCGGAAGACGGCCTCGATCCCTTCGCGTTCGAGCGCCTCCTCGTCGGCCTTGAGCTCGAGGTAGAGCTCCTCGTTCGAGAGGCGCTGGGTGACGAGGACGACGGCGTCGGCTTCCAGCTCGAACGGCTCGCCGAGATGATCAGTCGCGGTGACCCGCCCGGGCTCGATTCCCTTGAGAAGCGCTCCGGCGCGCTGGCCGATCCCTGCCTCATGCAGGTGGGCACGGAGGAGCACACCCTCGAGCGTCTCGTCGGAGAGCGGCGAGATGACGTCGTGGGCGCTGACGAGCTCGACCTCGAAGCCGTCGAGCGCGAGCTTCTCCGCAACTCCTGGTCCGACGTAATAGCCCTCGGCGTCGAAGACGACCACGCGTTTTCCAGGAGGCTTCTTGCCTTCCACCATGACCTGCTCAGGCGTCAGCGCGTGCGGGAGCGACGCGTCCGCACCGGGGATCGGATCGTGCGTGGCGTAGTTAACGCCGTCCGTGGCCCACCTCGCGCCCGTGGCGACGACGACGATCTCCGCCCCATACTCGCGCACGGCGGCCGCGTCGAGACGAGTCCCCGTGATCACCTCGACATTGCCGAGCTTCTGCAACTGAACGGCGCGCCAGTTGAGGACGCGGCCCCACTCGCCGAGCCCGGGCAGCCGCGGCACCCAGCGCAAGATTCCGCCGATCTCGCTCTCCGCTTCGACGAGATGGACGCGTCGGAAGCCACGCTTCCCGAGCACGATGGCGCATTCCAACCCGGCCGGCCCCGCGCCGACCACCAGCACGTCGCGGTCGGCGTTCTCCGCCCGCTCGAACCGCTCCGGATGCCACCCCCTTCGGTACTCCTCTCCTGCGGTCGCGTTCTGCGTGCAGCGGATCTGGTTTGCGTACTCGGCTCCGGCCGCGCAGATGTTGCAGCCGATGCACTCGCGGATCTCGCCGTACAGACCCTCCTCGATCTTCTTGGGAAGGAACGGATCCGAGATCGAGGGTCTCGCCGCGCCGATCAGATCCCAGACGCCGCTCTGCACGATCTCGGCCATGCGGTCGGGATTCGTCAACCGCCCGACGCCGACGATCGGCTTGGCCGTCACCTCGCGCACGCGGCCGGTCCATTCGAGCTGGTAGCCCTCCGGGAAGAAGCGCGAGGCGCCCGAATCCTTCGACCACTCGGTGATCGAGCCCACGTTGACGTCCCACAGGTCCACGAGCGCGTCGGCGAGTGAGACGAACCCGAGCCCCTCGTCCAGCTCGACACCGGCCGGCCCCAGGGCTTCGACGCAGAGGCGCACGGCGATCGCACAGTCTTCCCCGATCGCCTCGCGCACGAGCTCGAGCGTCTCGAGCCAGAAGCGCGCGCGGTTCTCCAGCGAGCCGCCGTACTCGTCGCTCCGCCTGTTGTAGAACGGGGACAGAAACTGGAGCGGCAGGTAGCTGTGGCCGCCGTACACGTAGACGATGTCGAAGCCGGCCTCACGCGAGCGCTTCGCGGCCGCCGTCCAGTCGGCCTGGACACGCCGGATGTCCTCCTTCTCCATCCTCTTGGGGACGACGAACGGGTCGTAGTCACTGGCGAGCTGCGAGGGCGCTACTGCAGGCACGCGTGCGTCGCGCGCCCGCGCATGCGCTCCGCCGTGGGCCAGCTCGATCCCCGCGAGTGCGCCGTGGGAGTGCGCGTCATCGCACATAACGGCGAGGTTGCGTAGGTCGTCGTCGTCCCACATGCGCGTGGAGAAGACGGGCCAGAAGTCGGAATCGACGCTCACCAGCGCCTCCTCCGTGCAGACCGCCGCCCAGCCGCCCTCTGCTTTCATGCCGCGGAAGCGCGCTTGGCTAGCGGGCTTCTCGCTTCCGAAGCCGGTGCAATGCGGTACGGCGTAAAAGCGGTTGTTCAGTGTCTTCGGCCCGATCCGGACCGGCTCGAAGAGGACGTCATGGCGGGGATCGCGCGGCATTTGCCGGGATAGGATCGCGCCTATGGCCCAGGCGGTCAAAACGCGAACCGGCGGCCGGCTCGTCGCCGAGAGCCTGGAGGCGCTCGGCGCGGAGGTCGCTTTTGGGGTTCCGGGCATCCACGCGCTGGCTATCTGGGACGGCCTGCGTGGAAGCTCGATCCGCACGATCGGCTTCCGCACGGAGCTCAACGCCGGCTTCGCGGCCGACGGCTACGCGCGCACGAGCGGCCGGCCGGCGGTGCTTCTCCTCTCGACGGGGCCAGGCGCTCTCGTCTCGCTCGCCTCCCTGATGGAAGCTGCGTCGGCGCACGTCCCGGTGGTCGCCGTCGCCAGCCAGATCCCGCACGATCTGATCGGACGGGGACGCGGATATCTACACGAACTCGTCGACCAGGCGGCCTCTTTCGCTCCGATCGTCAAGTTCGCTGCACGGGCCGAATCCGTGGAGGAGATTCCTCGGCTGCTGTCGGAAGCCTGGGCTCGCGCAATCACGCCGCCGAGCGGGCCCGTGTTCGTCGAGATCCCGGTCGACGTGCTCACTGATGAGACGGCGGCTTCCGCCACGGTCACGCCTGTGCAGTCACCATCTTCCGCAACTGCATCCGCACAGGAGATCGAGGAGGCCGCGCGTCTCCTGAACGGCGCTGAGAAACCTGTGCTCTGGGCGGGCGGCGGCGTCCTTCGCTCCGGCGCTTGGAGTGAGCTTGAAGAGCTCGCTCACCGGCTCGACGCGCCGGTCGTCACCACCTACATGGGGAAAGGCGCCTTTCCGGCCGACGATCCGCTCTCCGCGGGCTCATCCTGCGACGAAGGAGCGTTCAAGGAGCTCGTGCAGGATGCCGACATCGTGCTCGCGATCGGGACGGAGCTCGGCGCCGAGACGACAGCCCAGTACCGGCTCGCGTTCTCCGGCACGGTGATCCAGGTCGACGCGGCTCCCGAGCGCTTCGGGGCCACCTTCCCCGCACGGGGGCTCTCAGGCGATGCAGGCTGGGTGTTGCGACAGATGTTGCCCCACATCGAGGAAAGGAGCCGTGACGGGGCGGCGAGGGCAACCTGCGTGCACGAGCGGATCGCGGCAGGGCTCGACGATCACGATCTCGAATGGGATCTGCTCACCGTCATCCGAGGGGCGGTTCCCGCGCACGGCATCACCGCCTGGGACATGACGATCCTGGCGTACTGGGCAGCCGCCCACTTTCCCGCGCTCAACCCGCGTACGTTCCTCTACCCGCTCGGCTCTGGGACGCTTGGATACGCGTGGCCCGCAGCCCTGGGAGCGTCACTTGCTGCGCCGGATGCCCCGGTCCTTGCAGTGGTCGGCGACGGCGGCTTCCTCTACGGAATCCAGGAGCTCGCGACCGCGCGTCAACATGGCCTCGCCGCGACGGTGCTCGTCGTCGACGACGGCGGATACGGGATTCTCCGCGAGTACCAGCGCGACTCTTTCGGGGAGACAATCGCCGTCGACCTCGACGAGCCGGATTTCGTCGCCCTCGCGGGTGCATTCGGCGTGCCAGCGGAGCGAACGACCCCGGCGGACCTCGGCGCGTCCCTCGAGGGCGCATTTGCGCGTGGAGGCGCGAGCGTTGTCCACCTGCCGGTCTTCCTGCGCATGTGGAGCCCGACCGCGTGACCGACTGGAGCCGCCTCGTCCGCGCCTCCCTGCTCGATCTCGACCCATACCGCCCGGGGCCGAGCGTGGCCGAGCTGATGGAGACATACGGCCTGGACGAGATTGCGAAGCTGAATTGGAACGAGGGCCTCCTCGGCTCTTTCCCAGGAATCGACGACGCCGTTCTCGCCGAGCTCGAACGCGCGTGGATGTATCCCGACCACGCGTACACGGACTTCCGAGAAGCCGTCGCGAGCTGGCTCGGCACCCGTCCCGAGCTCATCGTTCCGAGCCATGGCATCCAGGCGCTGGTCGCAACAGTGGCGCACGCGTTTCTCGAGCCCGGCGACACCGTCGTCGTCCCTCAGCCCACGTACGGCCTCTACGCGCAGGTGTCGGCCGCCGCCGGGGCCAGGGTCGAGCGCGTTCCCGGGCGCGACCACCGCCACGACGTGGACGCTGTCGGCCAAGCGGCGCGGCGCGAGGGCGCGCGCCTCGTGTGGCTCTGCGACCCAAACAACCCGACGGGCTCACTCGTCTCACGGGATGAGTGGGATGCTCTCTTCGAAGCGCTTCCGGACCGGTGCGCGGTCGTCGTCGACGAGGCCTACGTCGACTACGTCGACCCGGAGCGACGACTTCGCCGGGAGGACGACGTCGACGCGGGCCGTCCCGTCGTCCTCCTGCGGACGTTCTCGAAGATCTTCGGGCTCGCCGGCCTTCGGCTGGGCTATGCCGTGGCCGACGAGTCGCTTGCGCGGTATCTGGACGTCGTCCAGGAGCCTTTCAACGTCAACCGCGCTGCGCTCGCGGCCGGCTGCGCAAGCCTGCGCCGGCCCGACCTCGTGGCCGAGCGACGCCGTGAGAATTGTAAGGCTCGGGAGCTCCTGGCCGACCTCCTGCGCGCAGCTGGGGCAGAGCCGTACCCATCTGAGGCAAACTTCGTCCTCGTCAAAGTCGAGGTCGACGACGTCGCCCTGGCGGAGGAGCTCGTGCGGCGAGGCCTTCTCATCCGCCCCGGCCGGGATTTCGGCATGCCGGGCTACATACGCGTCACCGTCGGGCCGGCGTCCGTGATGAAACGGCTCGCGGAGGAGGTCGGACGGAACTTGGCGCTTGAAGGAACCCGCCGCGCGTGAAAGGCTGCGCCACCCCAAGCGGCACGCGCGAAGACAACCCTCAATGAAGGAGGCTAGACATGGCGCGGGACAGGGAGTGGTGGAGCGAGTTGAATCGGCGTGAGTTCTTGCGACGCACCGCCGGGGCAGGAGCGCTTCTCTCAGGGGCCGGAGGGTTCCTGGCCGCCTGCTCGAGCTCGACGGAGGTGGCCTCTTCCACAGGCACGACCGGGGAGCCTCTGGGACCGGGCGGGCTTCCACTCGCTCGTCCCGACAAGCGCGTGACGCTTCCCTTGTGGGAGGACCCGATCGAGTCCGGCCTCCAGCCCGAGACGGGCGGCACCTTCACGCTCTTCAACTATCCGGATTACCTCTACAAGAAGGTCCTGAACGACTTCTGCAAGAAGTACGACGTGAAGCCTGCCTACACGGCGTTCGACAACATCAACTCAGGGCTACGGCGTCTGGCGTCCGGGTCGGTCGAAGTGGACGTCACGAACATGACGCCCGACCTGCTCGACCTCGCGGTGGCCGGAAAGCTGGTCAAGCCGCTCAACCTCGACTACATCCCCAACCTGAAGAAGAACGTGTGGCCGGAGCTCGTGAGCCCGTTCTACGACGTCGACTCCCACTACACCGTTCCCTACACCGCGTACGCGACCGGCATCGCCTGGCGGAACGACAAGGTGAAGGAGGACATCGCGTCGATGCCCCAGCCCTGGGACATCTTCTGGCAGGCGGAGGCCTACAAGGGCAAGGTCGCGCTCCTCTCCGAGAATCGCGAGACGATCGGAAGCGCGCTCCTGCGCAAGGGGCACACGGACATCAACACCGAGGACCCGAAGCTCGTGAACCAGGCGGTTGCCGACCTGAAGCAGCTCTACGACATCTGCAACATCAAGGTCGACGACACCCAGTACCAGGCCATACCGGAGGGGACAAGGTGGCTGAACCAAGCGTGGTCCGGCGACATGATCGCCGGCTACATCTACTACCTCCCCAAGGGAACGCCGGGGTCGGTCCTGTCCTTCTGGAAGGCCGAGAAGGGCAAGGTGCCGGTACAGAACGACAACTTCTGCGTCGCTGCGACCACGAAGAAGCCCGTCCTCTCGCACCTGTTCCTCAACTATCTGCTCGACAACGGCGTCGCCTACTCGAACTTCGTCGACTTCAACGGCTACCAGCCGCCGCTCAACGAGATCGATCCGGCCTCGCTCGTCAAGGACGGCGTCGTCCCCCCGAACCTCGAGAACAGCGTCCTCACGAACGACGACTTCGGGCCGGACTCGCTGCAGTACTCGACCTTGACCGTGAAAGGCCAGGCGCTGTGGGAAGACGGCTACTCCGACTTCCTCGCCGGAGGCAAGAGCTAGAGCCAAGCCGTGTACCGCCGCTGGCTCTGGCCCGGGTTCGCATTCCCGGGGATCCTGTGGCTGATCCTCCTCTTCGTCGTGCCGTTCTACGCGGTGATCGGCGTCGCGTTCGGCACGATCGACCCGATTCTCTTCCAGCCCGTTCCGATTTGGAACCCACTCCAATGGAACATCGGCTGGATCCAGGAGGTGATCGGTCGTCTCTCGCCCGGCGGCATCTGGTTCGACGTCGGGATCCGGACGATCGTCTACGTCGCCGTCTCGCTGGCCCTCTGCCTTCTGATCGGCTATCCCGTCGCGTACTACACGGCGCGCCACGCCGGACGGTGGAAGGGCCTCATCCTCGTCCTCATCGTCCTGCCGCTCTGGATCAGCTACATGATGCGGATGCTGGCGTGGGTCAACCTGCTCCAGGCCGACGGCTACGTCAACCGGTTCCTCGTCTTCACGCACGTGCTCAGTCGGCCGCAGGAATGGCTCGGTGGCCATTCCTACACGGTCATCGCAGCCCTCGTCTACGGCTACATCCCGTACCTCATACTGCCGCTCTTCGCGGCGCTCGACCGCATAGACCGGAGCCACCTCGAGGCTGCCCGAGATCTCGGCGCGAGCCCTTGGGGAGCCTTCCGCCACATCACGTTGCCCCTCTCGAAGACCGGCATCCTCGGCGGCGCCGTCCTGATCACCCTGCCGATGTTCGGTGATTACTTCACCCCCAATATCGTCTCGCAGAGCCCGACGACGTCGATGGTGGGGAACCAGATCGACTTTTATTTCCACGGCGGGCCACAGCCGACGATCGGCGCGGCGACGACCGTGCTGCTCGCCGTCTTCCTCACCTTTCTCATGGCGTACTACATGTGGACGATCCACCGCGCGCAGCGCGAAGTCGGGCAGGTAGGCGCCGTATGACCACGATCGCGCACGAGCGGCAGCCTTCGGAGTTCTCCCTACTCCGCAGGTTCCGCGGCTGGTTGCGCAATCCGTGGGGCCGGCCCCGTTTCCTCATACTCGTCACCTGGCTCTACATCCTCTGGTCGATCGTCCCGGTTCTCATCGCCGTCCAGTTCTCGTTCAACGCGACGCGGTCGCGGACTGTTTGGGCCGGGTTCTCGACACGCTGGTACTGGGGGGACCCCGTGGACTCGGTGTGGCACGATCCCACGCTCCGCCACGCACTCCTTCAGAGTTTCAAGCTCGCCGGAGCGGACGTCCTCATCGCCGTCCCGCTCGGCGTCATGCTCGCCCTCGGTCTCGCCCGGTGGCACGGACACGGCTCGGGGGCCTCGAACTTCATCATGCTCTTCCCG
>DASXSE010000037.1:0-10488 GCA_036506175.1 Gaiellaceae bacterium | reverse complement strand
CGCCTGAGCTCGGCCAGCTCGAGCAGGTCGGGGCGGTAGACGCGCACCCGGTTCTTGCCGTGTTCCTTGGCCAGGTAGAGGGCCGAGTCGGCCACGCGCACGAGTTCGGCGCGCTCCACGCCGTGCTGCGGGTAGGTGGCGATACCGGCCGAGATCGAGACTCGGCCGCCGTGCTCGCAGTCTGTCTCCGCGACGCGGTCGATGATCGAGGTCGCAATCGAAAGACCTTCGTGTTCATCCCGCCGCGGCAAGAGAAGCGCGAACTCGTCCCCTCCCAGCCGGAAAGCCTCGCCGCCCTGCCGCAGACGGGCAGCGATCTGTGCGAGCACCCGGTCCCCGACGGGGTGCCCATAGCGATCGTTGATCTGCTTGAAGTTGTCGATGTCGAGCAGACAGAGCGTGAGGGCGAAGCCCTCAGCCTGTGCCTTGTCGAGATCGCGCTGCAGCCGCTCGTGAAAATGTCGGTGGTTGCCGAGACCGGTGAGTGGGTCGGTCAAGGCGAGGCGCATCGCCTTGAGAGCGCTGTAGACCGAGCGCTGATACAGGGCGATGGCGACGAGCGGGCCGACGAGCGCGATGGCGAGGAGCGGCGACCGGTCCCACAGCACGGCGAGCATCAGGCTCACCGAGGCCATGATCGAGAACGGCACCGCCGTCCAGTAGATGGAGCGCTTGAGGAGCGGCAGGAACGGCTCCCGCGCCCAGCGCGAGATGATCCCCGCGATCAGCGGGATGTTGACCATGTAGAAAGCGGCGGCTCCCAGAAGCACCTGGAGGAGCAATGACGCGACGCCCGCCTCGTTCGCTCCCAGCGAGGCGGCGAGGCCGGCGGCCGCTCCGCCCAGGGCATAGACGGCGCTGTTGTACGACAGCCTGATGAGCGGACGGCGCTGCATGATCTCGATCAGCGCCCGCGTGAGGAAGCCCATCAGGACCGCGGGAGCCCACCCGTAGATCACCGCCGTCCCGACGATGAAGACGGCGGCGAGGGAGATCCCCTCGGAGCTGATTCCCTCGATCGGGACTGGGTGGGCTTCCGTGAAAGTGGCTGCAAGCAGCAGCGCGAGAACGCCGGCCAAGACGGCCGGGCTCGGTTTCGACGACGCGAACGAGAAGATCGCGGCGACGAGCACCGCAAAGCCCGTAAGCGCGACGGGAACGAGGATCGGCAGCAGACGGGCTGTCTCACGCGAGACGAAGCCCTCGTGCTTTACCTCGCCCGACGCGCTCTCAGCGGAGCGAACGGGGCGCAGATTCACGTGTTGCGCTACCAGTTCGCCGTACTACCAGGCCCACCCTTCCAGGTCCGCGAGAAACGCGGCCAGAAGAGCTGCCACGACTGCGACATGCGCGAGCTTTACCTTCCAATGCAGCATTCCGTTCACTCTCCCGTAAATCGGACGCCTAGCAACGAGCCAAGTATCAGGGGCAACGGGGGATGCCAACATCCCCCCTTAGAGTGATTCGCAACTACTGCTGAAAATATGGCTTGAAATCTAGGCGCGCCGGACTTGCGCTACGTGAGGCCGGCCTCGCGGAGCGGGCGGCGGGCCCACGCGAAGGTGTCGGCGTACCAACCGGTTAGCGGCATGAGCGTGACGCCCTGGCCAGAGGAGTGGATGAACCACCCTTTCCCGAGGTAGATGCCGGTGTGGCCGACCTGCGACGGCTTCGAGTTGACGCCGGCGTCCCCGAAGAAGAGAACGTCAGCGGGGCGGAGGTGGGCCATGTTGACCCGCGAGGTGCGCGGCACCTCGCCGCTCATCTCGTACGTCGTGCGGCCACGGATGACGCTCGAGAGACGAAGGCCGCCCGGATACGGATAGGGGTCGAGCTTGTACACGCGCCACACGAGGCCGGAGCAGTCGAAGCCCCCACGGTCGGGAACGCCGAAGAGCACCTGCGGGTGCTCCCACGTTCCTCCCCAGATGTACGGGTAGCCGACGAAGCGAACGGCCCGCGTCAGGACGCGATCCTGCCACGTCGTGAACGCGGGTAGCGAGAACGAGGCGGAGAGGGAGTTGACCCAGTCCACGTCCCACTGCGTCAGCTGGAGGAGGCGGGCGAAGGAATAGGCGGCCTCGGCGCGGGTGATCGGGTCCCCCGGGCGCAGCTCGAGGTTGTCGGCGGCGGCAGGATGGTTGAAGCGCAGGCGCAGCAGGCGGGCGACCGTCTCGGTGCCGAGACGGCCGGGAGGAGCGAGCCCCGCATCGGTGACCACTTGGCGGAAGTGGGCCGCCGCGTCCGCGAGACCGAGGTAAGTGACGAGCCGCTTGCCGAACTTCGCCACGCTCACCGTATGCGTGGGGTCGACGACGACCTGCTGTTGTCCGGTGAGGACTGCCATCGCGTAGCCGAGCTCTTCGCGCGTCAATGGTTGCTGCGGGCGGAATTCCGCTTCGCTTGGCCCCATCAGGCCGTGCTCCACGACAACGCGGATCTGCGGT
Organism: Gaiellaceae bacterium; assembly: GCA_036506175.1. GTDB lineage: Bacteria > Actinomycetota > Thermoleophilia > Gaiellales > Gaiellaceae > JAIBJP01. The sequence goes on along the minus strand of DASXSE010000037.1, from coordinate 8,041 downwards.
GCCGCCCACGACGCCGCACCCGCGGACGGAGCGGCAACGAGTGCAGCCACAGCCGCGACTACGAGAAGACCCCTGCGCATCTGGTTCGTATCGTCGGCTGTGCGCGGGCACTTTAGCCTGCATCCTCGATGGATCCGCAGATCGTTCCCGAGCCGCCGGAGGACGAGCGTGAGGCGCTCGACGAGGCCCTCTCGCGGCTCTTGTCCGAGAAGAGGGACCCCTACAGCGAGTGGTGGCGAGCCGGCGTGCGTGAGGCGCTTACGCCGGAAGAAGAGCCCGACTGACGGCGGCTCTCCACTCTGCGAGGAGCCTGGTGGCCTCCTCCTCGTCCATCTCGGGCTCGAAGCGCTCGTCGAGGCGCCATGCTGCCGCAATGGAATCGAGTGTCGGCCAGATTCCGAGCGCGAGGCCGGCCAATGCGGCGGCGCCGAGCGCGGTCGTCTCCCGTTCGGCCGGGACCTCGACCGGAATCCGGGCGATGTCGGCCTGGAACTGCATGAGGAACCGATTCGCCGTCGCCCCGCCGTCGACACGCAGAACCTCGAGATCGGAACCCATGGCGTCGAGGACGTCGCGCGTTTGATAGGCGACCGCCTCGAGGGCCGCGCGGACGAGGTGCTCCCGCCGCGTTCCGCGGCTCAGGCCGGCGATGACGCCGCGCGCCTCGGGCACCCAGTGAGGCGAGCCAAGGCCAGTTAGCGCCGGGACGAAGTAGACCCCTTCGTTCCCGTCGAGGCCGCGGGCGATCACCTCGCTCTCGGCCGCCGAGCCGAGGAGGCCGAGGCCGTCGCGCAGCCATTGCAGGGCGGCGCCTGTGATGAAGACGGAGCCCTCGAGCGCGTACACGGCTGGTTCGTCGCCCACCCGCCAAGCGACCGTCCGCACCAGGCCCTCAGGAGCCGTTTCCACCCTCGTCCCCCCATTGACGAGCACGAAGTTGCCGGTCCCGTACGTGGCCTTCGCCTGGCCGGGCCGAAAGCACGCCTGGCCGAAGAGAGCGGATTGCTGGTCGCCGGCTATCCCGGTGATCGGGAGGTTGACGCCGAGCAGCTCTCCCTCAGCGACCAGGCCGCTCGACGCGACGATGCGCGGCAGCACCGAGTGCGGGACGCCGAACAGCTCGAGCAGGTCGGGATCCCAGTCAAGCGTCTCGAGGTTGAAAAGGAGCGTCCGCGATGCGTTCGAGATGTCCGTCGCGTGGATCTCGCCGCCGCTCAGCTTCCAGAGCAGCCAGGCGTCGACTGTTCCGAAGGCGAGATTGGCCGCCTCGTGCTCCCGCAGGATCCACTCGAGCTTGGTCGCCGAAAAGTAGGGGTCGGGGACGAGACCGGTGCGGTCGCGGATCAGGTCCCGCGGCAGCTCCCGGCAGCGCTCCGCCGTGCGCCGGTCCTGCCAGACAATGGCGCGGTGGACGGGGCGGCTCGTTCGCCGGTCCCACACGACGGTCGTCTCGCGCTGGTTCGCGATCCCGATGCCGACGAGCTCTTCGGCTGCCGTGCCGGCGGCGACGATCGCGTCCTCGGCGGCTCCGACCACGGACGCCCAGAGCTCATCGGGATCGTGCTCCACCCAGCCGGGGCGCGGGAGGTGCTGCGGCACCTCGCGGTAACCACGTCCACGCGGGTGCAACTCCTCGTCGACGACGAGGCAGGTCGTCCCCGTCGTTCCCTGGTCGATCGCGAGCAGCAATCGGCTAGAGCGGGAGCTGGAAGGACTCGAGGATGAGGAGCGGCGCGAAACCCTGGCGCCGATAGAGCCTCAGAGCCGGGAGGTTGTCGGCGCGCATCGATAGGCCGAGCGTCTCGCCCGGATGTTCCGCCCAGTAGTCGCTGAGCGCGCGGCTCAGGATGTAGCCGCCGACGCCGTGCGAGCGCTCGCTCTCCGTGACTCCGAGATGGTAGATCCAGCGGTCGCTCGGATCGATGTTCACGATCGCCAGGCCGCCCTCGCTCGACTCCGCGAAGTAGACGGTGCCCTGCTCGAGACCTGCCCGCCAAGCGGCGTCGGGAAAGGCGCCCTGCGGAAAACACTCGCGGTAGAGGCGGAGCGCGGTCTCGAGGTCGTCGGGCCTTCCGCGGCGGACGGACACCCCCTCCGGGCCCGGCTCGACACGACGGTGATCGGTCTGCGCGAGGCGAAAGATCGCGTTCGCGCTGCCGCGATGGCGGAAGCCGGCTCGCTCGAGCAGGATCCGGCCTGTCAGGTTGCGCGGCCCGACAGAAGCGATGACCCGCTCCGCGCCGCGGGCCTCCGCCCGCTCGATCGAGGCCTCCAGGAGCACGGTGCCCAGCTTCTGGCCGCGATGCTGCGGCGCCACGAGCGGCCCGAAGAGGTCGGCGTGCTCCCAGCCCGGCGAGACCTCGACGCCGCCGAAACCGACCACCTCACCCTCCTGCTCCTCGACGAGCAGGGTCTCGGACGGGTCGACGTCCCAGTCGGAGAGCTCGCTCTCGAGCTCGTCCCGGGTGGTCCAGAGCGGGTTTCCGACCTGCTCGGCCGGTCGCTGCAGCGCATGTCGCGACAGGTCGAGCACGGCCGGGCGGTCGTCGGACCGGAAGCTACGCAGGCTGCTGGCCACGGAGAACGCGCGGAGCGCTCAGGAAATAGTCGACGCCCGAGACCCAGGTGAACACGAGCGCCACAAGCCCCGCCCACCAGGCGATGTCGGTCGAGAAGGCTCCCCCCGCGGCCAGGCCGCCGAGCCCCGCGGCCACGGCCTGCGTCCCGGTCTTCAGCTTCCCGAGATCGCGTGCGCCCATGACGACGCCGCGCTCGAGGGCTGCCAGCCGGAGGCCGGACATGAGGAACTCCCGGGCGACGATCGCCGCGACCATCCAGGCCGGGAAGACCGGCCCCACGAGCATGATGAGGGCGGCCATGACGAGGAGCTTGTCGGCGATCGGGTCGAGCAGCCTGCCGAGGTCCGACGAGCGGGCGGTACGTCGCGCATACCAGCCGTCGAACCAATCGGTGGCCATCGCCAGCGCGAAAACCGCTGTCCCCCAGTAGTAGTGCCCCGGGAAGTCCCAGGCGAAGAGGACGACGACGATCGGCACCGAGAGGGCCCGCGCCGCGGTGAGCTGGTCCGACAGGTGCACGGAAAGGAAGAATAGGCGCGCTCGTGCCACAGCTCACCAAGGTTCTGGTCGCCAACCGAGGCGAGATCGCCATTCGCGTGTTCCGCACGCTGCGCGAGCTCGGGATCGCCACGGTTGCGGTGTATTCCGAAGCGGACCGCGGCTCGCTCCACGCCGCCGTCGCGGACGAGGCCTACCTCATCGGCCCGGGCCCGGCTGCCGAGAGCTACCTGCATCAGGAGCGGATCCTCGAGGCCGCCCGGCGCGCCTCCGCAGACGGCATCCACCCGGGCTACGGGTTTCTTGCCGAGAACGCATCGTTCGCGCGCGCCGTCGCCGACGCCGGGCTGGTCTGGATCGGCCCGCCGCCGGAGGCCATCGAAGTCATGGGTTCCAAGGTCGCGGCCCGCGATTTGATGAAAGGCGCCGGAGTCCCGATCATCCCTGGGACGACGGAGCCCGTCGAGACCGCGGACGAAGTCGTGCGCCTTGGCCAGGAGTACGGTTGGCCCGTCGCGATCAAAGCGTCCGCCGGCGGAGGTGGGAAGGGCCTGAAGGTCGTGCCGAGCTCCGACGAGGCCGAACGAGCCCTGGCCGCGGCGCGGCGCGAAGGCGAGGCGTATTTCTCCGACCCGACGGTGTACGTCGAGAAGTTCATCGAGAACCCCCGGCACGTCGAGGTGCAGGTGCTTGCGGACGACCACGGGAACGTCGTCTATCTCGGCGAGCGTGACTGCACGATCCAGCGCCGCCATCAGAAGCTGGTCGAGGAGACGCCGTCGCCCGCTGTGGATTCCGTCCTTCGGGAGCGCATCGGCCGCATTGCCGTCGACGCGGCTCGAGCGGCCGGCTATCGCAGCGCAGGGACGATCGAGGGCCTCCTCGATCCCGAGGGCAACTACTTCTTCCTGGAGATGAACACCCGCATCCAGGTCGAGCACACGATCACCGAGCTCGTCACGGGCGTCGATCTCGTGCGCGAGCAAGTCCTGATTGCTGCCGGAGAGCCGACAAGCGTCCGTCAGGATGAGCTCCGCTTCAGCGGCCATGCGATCGAATGCCGGATCAATGCGGAAGATCCGAGCACCGGCTTTCTTCCGTCGCCTGGCGTGATCACGGCCTACCGAGAGCCGGCCGGGCCCGGAGTGCGCGTGGATTCGGGAGTCACCGAAGGCTCCGAAATCGTCGATCTCTACGACCCCCTGATCGCCAAGCTCTGCGTTTGGGACGTGGACCGGGAGCGCGCCCGTGAGCGCATGCTGCGCGCCCTCGATGAGTTCGTGGTCGGGGGAGTGTCGACTCTGATCGGCTTCCACCAGGCGCTGCTCACCCATCCCTGCTTCATCGACGGGACGACCTGCAGCGGGATCGTGGAATCCGAAGAGCTGGCGCGCGAAGCAAACCAGTTGTCTCGTGAGACAACAACCGTAGCGCGGGCCTCGGATGGACACCTCCGAGAGCAGCACGTGGAGCTGGAGCTCGACGGGCGGCGCTACGAGGTCAAGCTGCTTCGGCCAGAACCCCCGCACGCCGAGCTCGCCCGTCGCCGCAAGGAGCGTGAGAGCGGTGGCGGCGCGCACGCAGCGGCCAAAGAGGCCGTCATCAGTCCGATGCAAGGAACAGTGCTGGCCGTCGAGGTCGCGGAGGGTGACGAGGTCCGTGCCGGCCAGGTGATCTGCGTGGTAGAGGCCATGAAGATGGAGAACGAGATCACGGCGCACCGGCAAGGCGTCGTGGGCGAGCTCTCCGTCACTCCGGGCGCGTCCGTCAAGACAGGCCAGGTCATCTGCGTGGTCGTGCAGGAGGGGGACACCGGAGAGCCGGATTCCTCCGTGTAAGGTCCCCCTCACAAAACGCGGTACCCTTTGATGCGTGGCTGTGAGCGTAAAACGCGCACTGTGCGCCGACGTTTCCGACGAGGCGAGCGAACCGCTCGGCGCCACGGCAAGCCGCGTCGATCGCTGGCTGCTCGTCGAATATCGCGGGCTTTGGGACCGTGACGTCCTCGGAGGAAGCCTGCTCTCCGCGGCCCTGAAGGAGCACCTGCGCGACCAGCTTGCGCAGCTCGGCCACTCTCGTCTGCTCTTCATCAAGCGGCCGGAACGGCGATCCGATCCGCGCCGGATGTTGTACGTGGGCAGCTCCCGACCCGGCGAAGAGCGGTTGTTCGCGCTCGAGTTCGACCGCCACGACGACCTGCTCGGTTACGACTTCGCCTCGGCGCTGCTGGACGGGGGAACGCCGGGCATCCCGGTGGAACACCCGATCTTCATCGTCTGCACGCACGGAAAGCGGGACCGTTGCTGCGCCAAATACGGCCGGCCGCTTTACGACTCACTCCTGCGGAAGGTCGACCCGGCCTGGGTATGGCAATCGACGCATGTGGGCGGCGACCGGTTCGCCGGCAACGTCGTCGTCCTCCCCGAAGGGCTCTACTTCGGGCGCGTCGACGATCCCGATCTCGACCCGCTACTGGACGAATACTTCGGCGGTCGCATCTATCTCGACCGCTACCGCGGCCGCTCGGCCTACACCTTCGCCGTGCAGGCTGCCGAGCGCGCCGTCCGGGAGGCTGAAGGCCTAACTGAGATCGAGGCCGTGACGCTCGAAGGCGTCCGGCGCCGAGGCGATGGCTGGACGGTCACGCTCCAGGCCGGGGGTACCGACCGAGAGGTCGACGTGGACATGGAGCTAGGCGAGGACCCGGTCTACCTGACCTGCAGCTCGGTCACTCCTCAGCGCCCTCGCCGCTATTCGGCGCGACTTCGCTGATTCGCAGGAAGCCCTCGCGGACGAGCCTGCGGACAAGGACGAGCCGCGTCTCGTCGTCGAGGTCGCCCGGCAAGTCGCCAGGCGTGAAGGGCTCGTCGGCAGCTGCGACGAACCCGAGGTCTTCGCGTGCGGCCTCCGGGAAGACGACGTCCTTGCCTTCGAACATCAGCGTCGTGTTTTCGAGGTCGAAAAGGACCGTCGGTCGCCGCTCGACGAGCGTGTCGAGCGACAGGCCTTCGAGCGCGCGCAACTGAGTGAGCTGGCCGCTCAGGATTGGGCGCCTCGTGCGTACGAGCCTGCGGCGTTGACGACGGGCGACGTCCTCGGTTCCGAGTCGTGCCCGTAGGGTCTCGAGCAGCTCATCGGCGTCGCCGTCGGGCGAGCGGCGGAAATCGAGGTCGTCTTCGAGCTCCGTGAGCGCGGCCTTGAACGCGTCCAGCCACGTGTAGACGTTGACGCCGACCGTGATGTGCAGCGAGTCCGACTCCGACGTGACCGCCTCGTGGAGCCAGCCGCGCGGGAGGTAGAGGGTGTCCCCGGGGCGGAGCGTGACATCGTGGACCGGCCTGCCGGGGTCGCCATCCTCGGGCTTGTAGCGCTGCTCCTTGAGCGGTAGCTCGAGCACCGGCGGATAGACGAGCCAGCGCTTCTGGCCCTCGACCTGGAGTGAGAAAACGTCATGTGTGTCGTGGTGGACCGGCAGCCCCTGGGCGGCGCGGGGCGTGAGGTACGCGTTGGCCTGCGCGGGGTGGCCGAGCTCGGCTTCCAGGGTGCGGCAGAACTCGGCCAGCGGCGGCCAGGTCAGGTGCAGGCCCTGGAGGACGAGCGTGGCGCCGCCCTCGAACTCCGCCAGGACGCGCCCGATCTCTGCGGTGCCTGTGAACGCCGCCGGCCGCCAGGGGATGCTCTTCGTGTACGAGCCCGCCTCGAGCTTCGCGCCCGCCTTGACGAGCCGGAACGCGGGTGTCCGTAGGCCGCCCGAGCAGAGAAGCCGCTCGACGTCCGGGACGGAGAGGAGGTCGCTGAAGCGACCATTCTCGCCCCGCGGGACCACGAGCGCCTTCCGCTCCCAGTGCTCGGCGAGGAACTCCTCCGCCGAGACCGGGTCGATGGAGCGCTCTAGGGCGCTAGCTGTCGGTGCCGTCCGAGTCGGAGTCAGTGCTGTCGGAGTCCGCGTTCGTCGAGTCCATGTCGTCGGAGTCCTGGTCGTCCTGGTCGTCCGAGTCGCCAGGGGCCTCCATGCCGCCCTGACCCTGTGTCTCGATGTCCTCGTCGCTGAAGCTCGTCATCTCACTCCTCTCGCTGGGTGGGGGAAGGCTACAGCGGGCACGGCATGCCCGGAACGTTGCCGTTGCGAACGCGGTTACACTCGGCGCCCGCCCTATGGATCTCTACGAATACCAGGGCAAGCAGCTCTTCGCCCGCTACGGAATCCCCGTGTCCGAGGGGAAGTTGGCGACGACCACGGAGGAAGCGCGTGCGGCGGCCGAGGAGCTCGGTGGCCAGGTCGTCGTCAAGGCCCAGGTGCTGACCGGGGGCCGCGGCAAGGCAGGCGGGATCAAGCTCGCCAACTCGGCTCAGGAAGCCGAGGAGCACGCGGGGGACATCCTCGGGATGGACATCCGCGGGCATGTCGTCCGCCGGCTCTGGATCGAGAGGGCCTCGGACATCGCGAAGGAGTACTACCTCTCGGTCACCTTCGATCGGGGCGAGAAGAAGCCGCTCCTCATGCTCACGACCCAGGGCGGTGTCGACATCGAGGAGGTGGCCGAGAGCTCGCCGGAGGCGCTCGCGCGCCTGCACGTGGATCCCCTCGTCGGCTACCAGCCGTTTCAGGGACGCTGGCTTTGCTTCACGGCCGGAATCAGCGACGCGAACGAACAGAAACAGGTGCTGGCGCTCGTCGGTCGCCTCTACGAGGCCTTCGTCGACTGCGATGCCGTGCTCTGCGAGATCAACCCACTGATCGTGACGCCCGACGGCGAGGTGAAGGCACTCGATTCCAAGTTCACCGTCGACGACAACGCGCTCTTCCGCCACCCGGATATCGGGGAGATGCGCGATCCGGAGGCCGGCGATCCCCAGGAACGGCTTGCACGCGAGAAGGGCGTCACCTACGTGAAGCTCGACGGCGAGATCGGGATTCTCGGCAACGGAGCCGGGTTGGTCATGTCCACGCTGGACGTGATCGA
>DASXSE010000036.1:0-3116 GCA_036506175.1 Gaiellaceae bacterium | reverse complement strand
AACGCCTCGGCCGCCCGCAAACGTGCGAAAGCCTCATCGGGTAGAGAGCCTGTTTCGGCGTAGATCTCGGCCGCGTGCCGAAAGTCCCGGCGCACGTACGCCATCGCCGCCTCGATCCATTTCGTCTGCTGATGGGCGTTGGCCGCGACGTGAATTAGCTCCCGGCCGCGGCCGAGTGCTCTCAGGGCCTCGGCCGCATCGACGAACGACTGCAGATGCGAGTCCAGCATTGCATCGGGCGTGTGTGCCCAGGATGAGAGCAGGTCGTCGGCGAGCGTGCTTGCTTCCTCTACTCGCCCCGCAGTCACCTCGGCGCGAGCCCGGAAGGCGAGCGCCGGATAGAGCGACTGCGGGTCTCCAACATGGCGCGCCGCGTCAAGCGCTTGATCAGCATCAGCAAACGCACCCGATTCTCCCCGCGCTAGACGAATGCGAGCCTTGGCGAGCAAGCACTGGCTGTCCATGTAGTCAGACCAGCCCGCTTCCGCCTCGGACAGAAGCTCGTCGGCGAGCTCGAGAGCGTCGTCCCAGAGCCCTGTCCAGTAACGCTCGACGACAAGCTCGCTGCGAAGGAACCGAACCATGCTCGCGAGCCCGAACTTCTCGGCCAAGATTCGGCCCTCCGCGCGAAGCGCGAACGCCCTGGGGAGGTCTCCGAGGTAGTTGCTGAACATCTCGGCCAGGTTTCCATGGGCTCGCGCTGCCTCGGGCAAGTTCTTCTCGAGCGCAATGGCCAGCGCCCTCTCCACGTCCTCGATTCCGGCGGCATCGCCAAGGGTGATGCGGCTGATACCGATCGAGTTCAGCGCATGAGCCTTCAAGTCTTCCAGACCGAGGTCTGCAGCGATTTCAAGACCTTCGTAACCGATGCGGATGCCGTCCTCATAACGACCCGCCATCATCAGCGACGCCGCGATATGGGTCAGCGTTAGCGCCTTGGAGCGAGAGGGGGGAACATCGGCAACGAGGGCCGAGGCCCGCTCGTTGTGCTCGTGTTCGAAATCTCGGAGTCCTTGATTCCCGTAGAACGCACCGAGCAGCACCTCTGCCTCGGCGGCCGAGGCGTTGTCTCCCACCTCGAGGAAGCCGTCTCGGGCCTCTCCGAGTACGTCCTCTGCTCCAGCTTCACGGAGATACACACGCGAGGTACCCAGGCGAAGGAGGAGCTGGAACCGTTCCGCATCGTCATCGGGCCAAAGATCGAGCGCCGCCTCGTAGAAGCGCTCTGCCGCTGGAAAACCGTTGAGCGCAAGCGCGCGGTCACCTGCCTCCCGCAACGCCGTTCGAGCCGGCTCGGCGAACTCGGTCGCATCCTGCCCTGCTGCGCGCGCGAGCTCCAGGGCGCTCAGATAGTGGTGAGCGAGCATCTCCGCCCGGTCTTCGGAGCGGTCGGCGCTCAGGGAGGCAATCCATTCCGCAGCGGCCCGGTGCTTCGTGGAGCGACTACTGCGCGGGATCTGCCCGTAGGCGACGTCCCGAACGAGCACGTGCAGGAAGATGTACTGCTCCTCGCCGGCGACGGAGGAGCGGCGTTCGCGGCGCACGAACTCCTTGCGACTGAGCGTGCGCAGTCGCTCCTCGAGTGCGCTCCGGTCCGCACCCCCGACGGCGGCGACGGCCCCCGCCCAGAAAACCTTCCCGATGACAGCCGCGTCTTGGGCGAGCGCCTTCTCCTCCGGAGAAAGGGAATCGAGGCGCGCGGCGACGATGCCCTGAACCGATTCGGGCAGCGGAAGGTCTTCGGACGCCTCGAAGCGCCACGCGCCGTCGTCCCGTCGCAGAAATCCTCGGTCCTGGAGCATGCGGACGTACTCCTCGGCGTACAGAGGATTGCCCTCGGCACGGGCCAACAGCGCGGCCTGCAGGTCGGCCGGAAGCACGGCCTGCTCGAGGAGAGCGGCGACGAGCCGCGCCGTGTCGTCGCGGGTGAGCGGCGAAAGGGACAGCGTCGTCGCGTTCGGCTTCCCTCCACCCCACCCAGGCCGCCGGGTCAGGAGCTCGGGCCGCGCGATGCAGACGACGAGCAAGGGCACGGCGCTGGCCCATTCGACGAGGTCGTCGACGAAATCCAGCAAGCCGTCATCCGCCCAATGCATGTCCTCGAAGACGAGCACGAGCGGGCTTCTCTCCGCCAGGTGCTCGAAGAAGCGCCGCCAGGCCCCGAAGGCCTCGGCTTGCCGGTCGGCACCCGGCTGAGCCTCGTCCTCGAGCCCGACGAGAGGTCGAAGCTGGCTCTCGATCCACTCGGCCTCGCCCGGGTCCGCGACGGCGTCTTGCACCGCACGGCGCAGCTTCTCGAACGCAGCCTCGGCCGAATCGGTCTCGAGGATGCCGGCCTGAGCCTTGACGATCTCGGCCAGCGCCCAAAAGGTCACGCCTTCGCCGTAGGGAAGCGATCGTCCCTGGCGCCAGAAGATGAGCTCCGGCAGCTCATCGACCGCCGCCGAGAGCTCGACGACGAGACGGCTCTTCCCGATGCCCGGCACGCCGACGAGCGTGATCAGCTGGGACGCACCCTCGGTGCGCACGCGCGACAGGGCGTCCAGGAGGACGTCGAGCTCGTGCGCGCGTCCCACCAGAGGCACACGGCCGCGTAGGCCGATGTCGACGCCGTACCGGGCACGCGGCTCGAGCGCCTCCCAGACCTTGATCGCCTGCGCCTTGCCCTTGGCGGTGACCGGCGGAGCTTCCCTGTATTCGATCGTCCGCTCCGTCGCGCGATGGGTCGTCTCGCCGACGAGGATGCCGTTGACAGGCGCCGAGGACTGGAGGCGCGCAGTCGTGTTGACGACGTCCCCGGAAGCCATCCCCTCGCCTTCGGATGGCTGGGCGCCGAGACTGACGAGCGCCACGCCGGTGTTGACCGCGATACGTACCTGGAGCTCGAGCTTCGGGTCGGCTTCGTTCAGCTCGGCGATGCCGTCGCGGATTGCGAGCGCTGCGCGCACTGCGCGCTCGGGATCGTCCTCGTGGGCGACCGGCGCTCCGAAAAGCGCCATGACCGCGTCGCCGATGAACTTCTCCACCGTGCCCCCGCGGCGCTCGAGCTCCTTGCGCAACCGCGCGTAGTACGGCGAGAGCATGGCCCGCACGTCCTCGGGATCGAGCTGCTCGGC
>DASXSE010000035.1:0-20245 GCA_036506175.1 Gaiellaceae bacterium | reverse complement strand
GCGATCGCTCATCGGACGGGCGAGGTGCCAGACCTCGATCGGCTCACGGACGATTTCGAGGGCGCCGCCCAACAGGTTTCCGCGGAGCGCGCGCGCTCACGCGGTGGACGCTTTTAGGGCACCCAGACGGCGCCGAGGTAGACGACGGGGTCGCCCGGCTGCCAGCGGGCGAGAAACCGTTGGATGGGCGGGTGGAGGACGACCGAAGCCAACTCCTCCCGGTCGAACAGGCGATGGTTGCGAACTGCCTCGTCGGTCGAGCTCGCGCGCTCGAGCGAGCTGGCCAGATGTCCTGCGAAGACGATATGGACGACGTGCTTGGCGGGCGCGCCTGCGGGCGAGATCGAATCGGCGATCGCGACCGGCCCCTCGAAGGGGAAGTCCTCCGCGAGCCCGATTTCTTCGGCGAGCTCCCGCCGCAGCGCCGTCACAAGCGACTCACCCTGGCGGACCCCTCCGCCCGGCAGAAGCCAGTACTCGCGGCCGAACTTCTCCTGTCGTACGAGCAGGATCCGGTTCTCGCGGCTCAGTATCGCCGAAACGCGAATGCGCGGATCCATGTCAGACCGCCCGAGAGGAGCCGAATCCCCGCACGCCGCGCTCGGTGTCGGGCAGGGCGTCGACTTCCCGTACGGACAACTGGGGCACCGGAAGGACGACGAGCTGCGCGATTCGCTCGCCGGCGGTCGCGGTGAAGGTCTGCTCGCGGTCCGTGTTGAGGATGACGACCTGGATCTCTCCGCGGTAGCCAGAGTCGATCAGGCCGGGTGAATTGACGACCGCGATGCCGTGGCGAGCAGCCAGACCCGAGCGCGGCTGGACGAAGCCCGCGTATCCCTCTGGGATGGCAACCGCTATGCCTGTGGGCACGACGGCGCGCTGGCCGGGCGCCAAGGTGATCGGGTCGCACGTGGCGAGATCCAGCCCTGCGTCGCCGGTGTAGGCACGGTCCGGCACCCGCGCCCCTTCGCGGACGCGCAGGACCTCGAGTTCGATCACCGTCCCCGTGCCCTGGCTGCAGGCTCGGAAACGAGGAACGGGGCGAAGCGGGCCACCTCCCGCTGTGGCAGTTGGGCGACCACGACCACACCTTCGGCAGTGTCGATTCGCTCTTGGATCGGCGCGCCGAGCTCGTACAGCTCGGCCAGGATCTTGCCCGCCTCGTAAGGGACGAGCAGACGCACCGGGCGCAGCCGTGCCGCGAACCGTTCTGCGACACCGCCACGCAGTTCCTCGAGACCTTCCCCCTTGAGAGCAGAAATCTGAAGTGCGCCCGGGTAGCGGTTGGCCAGGCGCCGTCGCCGGAGCGGGTCGACCGAGTCGATCTTGTTCAGGACGAGCTCGATGGGCAGCTCACCCGCGCCGATCTCGGCCAGAACCGCTTCGACGGCATCGATGGTCTCCTCGAGGCGCTCGTCCGGAGCGGAGGCGTCCGCGACATGGAGCACGAGATCCGCATGCACCGTCTCCTCGAGCGTGGCGGCAAACCCCTCGACGAGCTGATGCGGAAGGCGCCGAATGAAGCCGACCGTGTCGGTGATGAGGTAGCGCCTACCGTCGTGGGTGAAGGCGCGGGTCGTAGGGTCAAGAGTCTCGAAGAGGCGGTCGTCGACGGACGCCTGGGCGTCCGTGAGCGCATTCAGGAGCGTCGATTTCCCAGCGTTCGTGTAGCCGGCGAGCGCAACCACGGGAGTGTCCCCGCGGCGCCGCGCTTTCCGCTGCGTGTCCCGGCGGCGCTCCAGCTCCCGCAGCCGCCTCCTCAGCTGGCCGATCCGTCGGCGCGCGATGCGCCGGTCGGTCTCGAGCTGCGACTCGCCCGGCCCCCTCGTGCCGATTCCGCCGCCGAGGCGCTCGAGGTGTTGCCACATTCCGCGCATGCGCGGCAGGTTGTACTCGAGCTGAGCCAGCTCGACCTGGAGTTTCCCTTCGGCGCTGACAGCGTGCTGGGCAAAGATGTCCAGGATCAGCTGCGTGCGGTCGATCACGCGCAGCTTGAGCTCGTCCTCCAGCCGCCGCTGCTGGCTTGGGTCGAGGTCGTCGTCGACGATCAAGGACTCCGCGCGCGCCTCAGGCACGGCGCGTTTCAGCTCCGCGAGCTTCCCTTTGCCCACATAGGTGCGGGGATCCGGCGCTGGACGCCGTTGCACGAGCTCTCCCACGGGCTCGACGCCGGCCGTGCGCAGAAGCTCTCGCATCTCCCCCAGCTCCTCGCCGTCGTCGACCCCCTGAGCCAGCACCGCGACGAGAAAGCCGCGCTCGGGCTCAGCCCCCGGCGCGGGGTCGGGCTGGTGTTGGGTCACGGCCTGATTATGCCGTCGCTGCGACGCGAAGCGAAGACGCAATGCGGCGTGCCGCTTCCTCGAGACGATCATCGGCGACGGTGAGCGAGATACGCACGTAGCCCTCGCCGCTCGGCCCGAAGGAAGGCCCGGGCGAGACGACGACGGCGGCCTTTTCGAGCACGAGCTCCGTGAACGTCGCCGAGGAGTACCCCTCCGGGATGGCGGCCCAGATATAGGGCGTTGCCTTGGGCGGCGCAGCCGGGAGTCCGGTCGCCGCCAGTGCCTCGATCATGAGGTCCCGCCGCCGCCGATACACCTGTGACATCTCCTGCGGGAAATCGCGCGCACGTGTCAGGGCGGCTACTGCCGCCAGTTGGAGCGCGTCGAACATTCCGGAGTCGAGGTTCGTCTTCAGCTGCCGATAACGCTCGACGATCTCGGCATTGCCGGCGATCCAGGCGACGCGCCAGCCGGTCATGTTCCACCCCTTCGAGAGCGAGAAGATCTCGACTCCGACGTCCTTGGCGCCCGGCGTCTCGAGGAAACTCGGAGGGCGATACCCCTCGAACGCGATCTCAGAGTACGAGGAGTCGTGGACGACGATGAGGGAATGCCTGCGCGCGAAATCGATCGCGCGCTCGAAGAATCCGTCGGCGAGGATCGCTCCGGTCGGGTTGTTCGGGTAGTTGAGGAACAGCAGGTTCGCGCGGTCGGCCACCTGCGTGGGAATGTCGGCGAGTGCGGGCATGAAGTCGTTCTCCGCGCGAAGCGGCAAGTAGTGGAGGTCGGCGCCGGCGAACAGCGGGCCCGATGTGTACGGCGGGTAACCAGGCTCCGGTGAGAGGGATATATCTCCCGGCTCGAGGCACGCAAGGGCGATGTGCGCGACTCCCTCCTTTCCGCCCAGTACCGGAATGACCTCGGTGTCAGGATCGATCTCGGTGTTGAAACGGTCTCGGTAGAAACCGGCGACGGCTTCCCGAAACGGCTCCAGGCCTCGATTCGAGGGGTACCGGTGATTCGCAGGCTCCGCCACCTGGCGCCGCATCTCCTCGACGACCTCGGGTGGCGCCGGAAGATCCGGGTCTCCGATCCCGAGGCTGATCACGTCGATGCCGGCCCTGTGCTTCTCCTCGATCTTGCGCTCGAGCTCGGCGAAGAGATATGGAGGAACGAGATCCAGGCGCCCGGCGAACTTCATTCGGTCAGCCACTCCTTCGCCGTTTCGCCCCGGCAGATCGCCTGCGCGGGACCGGTGAGGCGCGCCCGCATCTGCTCGTCGAGCTCGACCACGAGATCTCCGCCCGCGAGATGCACGGTGACCGGGCTTTCGCACCAGCCGTTGACTACGGCAGCCGCGGCGACCGCGCACGCGCTTGTTCCCGAGGAAAGCGTCTCCCCCGCCCCACGCTCCCAGACTCCGGCGGTCGCTTCGCTCCGCGAGTCGACGCGCACGAGCTGGACGTTGGTGCGGTCGGGAAAGCGCGGATGGTTCTCGACAAGTGGCCCGAGTCGCAGAACTTCTGCGCGATCCGGCTCCCTGACGATGACCGCGTGTGGATTGCCGACCGAGACGGGTGTGAATTCGACCCGCGTCCCGTCCACGTCCAGATTCTCGATGGGCGCGACCTCAACGGCGCCCATATCAGTCTCGACCTCGAACCGACCGCGCATCCGCGCAACTACTTCGCGTCCGCCGACTGCGATCCTCACTTCGTCCCGCCCACTGCGGCGCGCGAGCCAACGGGCGGCGATGCGCGTGCCGTTGCCGGAGAGCTCGGCCGTCGATCCGTCCGGGTTCCAGATGACGATCTCGGCGCGCGCCTCGTCTGCCGAGATTACTTCAATGATCCCATCCGAACCGACGCCGAAGTGGTAGTCGCAGAGGCGTCGGACGAGGTCCGGTGCCAACGCATCCGGCAGCGCCGCGCGCTCGACGAGCAGGTAGTCGTTGCCGAGCCCGTGCCACTTCTCGAAGGGGATGACGCGCATCCATCCAGACTAACCCCTGAATGAGAAAGGGCCCGCTCCTCGGCGGGCCCTGGTTTTCCGATCTTCCGGGTCGGCGTGCGGGCCGAAGGAGTCAAACGGCGTGCCCGGGGTGATCGGCCTCACCTTTCCTGATGCCGCTCGAGGCGGCTTCTTGCTGACCCAAAAGGGGGACATTGCAGAGGGCCCGCCGGCGCGGGCCGCCTGCAATCGAGATCAGGCGCCGAAGGAGTCGACCACGAGTGGCGATTCGATCGGCGTCCGGTGCTTCCCACGGTCGTGGGGGACGCCGAGCAAGGCGGCCCCTTGGCAACTGCTCGTGCCGTCCGAAACGTCGACGGCGATGCGATACACCCGCCCGTCTCCGCGCCCGCTCCGCTCCGCGCGTACTTTTACCTGGCCGGGATCGGCGACCCAGGCGGCATCCGGCGACGTGTGGCCGTCGGCTGCTCCGTCGAGGGCTTCGTCCTGCGTCACGCCGGTGATCGTGTACGTGAGCGCATCGCCGTCCGGATCGGTCGCTCCGCCCACCGTGACGAGGCGGTATTTGTGGTTGGGCGGCCAGAGGTCCTGTCCCGCGGAGAGCTCGGAGCAGTCGGGCGGCAGGTTCGGCGCGCAGACGGCGTCGATTTCCGCGTCGCCGTCCGCCTCGAGAGCCTTGGGTCCGCCCCAGTGCACGCCGACGTAGCGATACGGGATCGAGAACGACCAGCGCGAGATGAAGTCGTCCGAAACCCAGGCGGCATCGAACCCGTCCTCGAACAGGGTCGTGATGTCTCCCGCCTCCCATGTGCTCTCGGCGGCGGAGAGATCGTTGCTCCCGTAGACGGTCACCTCGAGCGCCTCATCGGGAACGAGATCGTGATCGATCGAGGGAAAGAGGTCGACCTTCGTGGCGGCATGGCCGAGGTCGACGACGAGGAAGTCGTCATCCGCGTCATGGGCCCAGCGGTGGTCCGGCGCTGCGAGTGCGGTCGCGTCGAACGAGGCGTCCGCCACCCAGTTGAACGTCGCAGGATCGGTCTGCGAGCCACTGCTCTCGGCGCCGCGGACGTACGCTCCGCAGTTTTCGGCGTCACTCACCACTCCAGCCACATGATCGTGCCCGCCCGTGTCGCCGGGTATCGGGAACGCATTCGCCGGTCCAACGCGACCGGCCAGACGCGAGGATTGCCACGCCGCCCAGGGCCAGCAATCCGAGAACCGCGCGCTTCATGTTGCCCACCTTTCGATTCGACGGTGAAAGTGGGCCGCCTACTCATTCAGGCGCTACGACGCGAGATTTCGTTGCCCCGGAGGGGTGATTTCGACGGCTGAGGCGGCGATGACATCAATAGCCACCTCCTCTGCCGGCCGGTCCGCATCAAGCGGGATGAGGCCGGGGATTCTGCGCATCCACTTCCGCTGGTATGCGGCGTACTGGGTCGTGCGAAGCGTGATGGCGGTTATCGCTTCGTCGCGTGGGAGCTCGATGACTTCGCGCAGGCCGATGATCTGGCGCGCTGTCTTCGACACGGGCCTCCTCAGGGCGCTCTGGACCTCCTCTGACACGCCGAAGTCGAACAGCGCGGTGGTCCGGGCCTCGATGCGGTTCCGCAAGACGTCCCTGGGAACGTCGAGCCCGAAAACGAGGGTCGGGTGCCGCATGTCCTCGGTCCAGAGCCGGCTGCGAGGCGGGGCGAGGGTCCCTCCCGCATCGGCGAGCTCGAGGGCACGAACGACGCGGCGGCGGTCGTTTGGGTGAACCGCCGACGCTGCTGCCGGATCCCGGGCGGCGAGAAGCGCGTGGGTCTCCACGCCGCCGAGGCGGTCGTAAATGCGCTCGTAGTGCTCTCGGAGACCGGGCGGGGCTGACGGCGGGATCTCGAGATCGGCGAGCGCAGCACGCAAATAGAGGCCTGTGCCGCCCACCACGACAGGCGTGCGCCCGGCGGCAAGGGCCTCGTCGATTGCGTCATGCGCGAGCGTCGCATACTCGCCGACGGAAGCCTCGTGATCGAGATCCCAGATCGCCACGATGCGCGTCGACTCGCGCGGCTGGTTGGTGAGAAGGGGCACCCCGCGGTAGACCTGCATCGAGTCGGCCGAGACGATCTCCGCGGGGATCCGCCTCGCGACCGCCTCGGCGACAGCAGATTTCCCGCTCGCTGTCGGGCCGAAGATCGCCAGGACGGGACGCTCAGGCGAGCTCATTGTCCCGGGGCCACCCCGCGCCTCCACCCGCTTTCAAGCGTAGTCAGCCAACGCCAACGTGTGCTGCGCGGAATGCTCCGAAAGGGTCTCAGGCGGCAACGAGAGCCGACTGGGTTCCACGGAGCGTGGTCGACGTCGCATCCTCGATCCGCACGTCCACGAGTTCGCCGGGGGCCGCCGATCCGCTGAAGTTGACCGTCGTGTTGCGCCGGGTGCGCCCGCGTAGAAGCGTTGAATCGGTGCGGCTCGGGCCCTCAACCAGCACCTCCTCGAGGCCTCCGATGCGCTCGCGGTTCCGCTCGCCGGCGATGCGCTGCACGAGGTCGACGAGCGTTTCGATCCGCTCGCGCTTCACTGTGTCCGGAACCTGATCGCACATGGTCGCCGCCTCGGTTCCGCGGCGCGGGCTGAACACGAAGGTGAATGCGCCGTCGTAGCGGACCTCCTTGACGACGGCGAGCGTCTCCTCGAAGTCATCGTCGGTCTCGCCGGGGAAGCCGACGATGATGTCTGTCGTCAAAGCCAGGTCCGGAATCGCGGCCCGCAACCGCTCCGCGACTGCCAGGTAACGGTCTCGGCCATAGGTCCTCCGCATCGCCTTGAGAATCCGCGTCGACCCCGACTGCAACGGCAGATGCGTGTGTTCGCACACCGCCTCGCATTCCGCCATGGCCGCGATCACGGGCGCACGGAAGTCCTTGGGGTGCGGACTCGTGAACCGGATGCGTTCGATCCCCGGAACCGCATCGACCGCGCGCAGGAGCTCGCCAAACTCCGTCTTCACATCGGGGAGGAGGTCGCGGCCCCAGGAATTCACGTTCTGGCCGAGGAGCGTCACCTCACGGACACCGTCCTTCGCCAGCCTCGAGATCTCGCCGAGGAGATCCCCCGGCCGTCGGCTGACTTCGCGACCGCGCACCGAAGGGACGATGCAGTAGGAGCACACCGAGTTGCACCCCATCGAGATCTGGATCCAGGCCTGGAAGGGGCGCTCGCGGTGCGCAGGCAGGTGGCCGGCGAAGCTCCTCTCCACCACCCCGAACCGCCCTCTCGCAACACCGTGCCCGCCGGCGCCGATCCACTCGCCGAGATGCGGGATCGACCCAGGCCCAAAGGCGACATCGACGTAGGGATAGAGCTGGAAGATGCGGTCGCGTTGTGCCTCCGCGTAACACCCGCCGACGGCGATGACGCGCGACGGATCGGCACGCTTGAGCGCTGCGGCCTGCGCGAGGTGAGCCGCGAAGCGCTGATCGGGCTTCTCGCGCACCGTGCAGGTGTTGAAGACGATCACGTCCGCGTCGTCCTGTGACACCGCTTCGCCGAGCCCCAGCTCCTCCAGCATGCCCTTGATGCGCTCCGAGTCGTGAGCGTTCATCTGGCACCCGAAGGTCGTCACGTGGTAGCGCTTCACTTCGCGAACTCTACGGCGCGGCTCTCGCGGATCACGGTGACCTTGATCTGACCCGGGTACTCGAGCTGGCCCTCGATCTCCCGAGCTATCTCATGAGAAAGGAGAACGGCGGTGTCGTCGTCCACCTCCGTCGGCTTGACCATCACCCTGATCTCTCGTCCCGCCTGTAGCGCGAAGACCCGCTCGACGCCCTTCTTCTCGCCGGCGATCTTCTCGAGTGTCTCGAGCCTCTTGATGTAGCTCTCGAGACTCTCCCCGCGCGCGCCGGGCCTGGAGGCCGAGATGGCATCGGCGGCGATCACCAGCACCGCTTCGACCGTCTGAGGCTGAACCTCGTAGTGATGCGCCTCGATCGCGTGCACGACGTGCTGCGATTCGCCATAGCGCTTCGCCTGCTGGGCCGAGATGAGCGCGTGCGAGCCCTCGACCTCGTGCGTCATCGCCTTGCCGATGTCGTGGAGAAGCGCCGCACGCTTGGCTGTCTTCACGCTCGCGCCCAGCTCTGAAGCCATGATTCCTGCGAGGTGTGAGCACTCGAGGGAGTGCTTGAGGATGTTCTGGCCGTAGCTCGTGCGATAGCGGAGCCGCCCGAGGATCTTCACGAGCTCCTCGTGCACCTTGCCGCAGTTCGCCTCGAACACCGCCTGCTCGCCGGCCTGGCGAATGTGCTCGTCGATCTCAGCCTTCGACTGGTAGTACATCTCCTCGATCCGGGACGGATGGATGCGGCCGTCCTCGACGAGCTTGGCGAGAGTCAGCTTCGCGACCTCGCGGCGTACGCCGTCGAACGATGAGAGCACCACCGCCTGTGGGGTGTCGTCGATGATGAAATCGACGCCCGTGAGGTTCTCGAGGGCACGGATGTTGCGTCCCTCCCGGCCGATGATACGGCCCTTCATGTCGTCGGAGGGGAGCTCGACGATGGACACGGTCGTCTCCGCCGCGTGGCTGGCTGCGACCCTTTGGAGGGCGTCGGCAACGAGATTTCTTGCGCGGCGTTTGGCGTCCGTGCGCGCCTCTTCCTCCATCTGGCGCACCATGCGCGCCATCTCGTGCCGGACGAGCTCCTCCGACCGCTCGAGTAGGTGGCGCTTCGCCTCATCTACGGTCATCCCAGAGATCCGCTCGAGCTCCTTCAGCTCGTTCTCGGTCGCCGCCTTCAGCTCCTCCTGAAGCTGCTTGAGGTGCGTCTCGCGGTCGGAGAAACCCTGCTCGCGCCGCTCGAACTCCGTCAGCTTGCGGTCGATTTCCTCTTCCTTCGTGACCACTCGCTCCTCGATCTTGATGATCTCGGAGCGCTTGTCCTTCAGCTCCTGCTCAACGTCACCGCGCAGCTTGAGCGCGAGCTCCTTAGCTTCGACCTGCGCCTCGCGGCGAACGGCTTCGGCCGCACGGTTTGCCTCTTCGGTAAGTCGCTTGTTCTCTTCCGTTGCCCTAGTGAGTCGGCTCTTCGCAAGGAAGCGAAGAGCGAGGACGGCCACTATCGCCCCGGCCGCCAAGCCGACGATCACGCCGATTGCAAGCTGCATTGCTCGCTCCTACGTCGTCGCCCGCAGGAACGGCGTCGAGGGATCGGTGCGACGCAAAGGCCGGCCTACCGGCCTACAGGCGAGTCGTCCTCCGTGTCGCTGTGCCGCGTGTCGTGTGTTGCTGTCGAGATTGGCTAGAGAGTTCCGATTCCACGAAAAACCGTTCTTAGCAGGCGGTTTTGAAGTGCCGTTGTAGCTCTATCCTAGCCCGCCGCCTGGGTAATCGTCCAGCGGCCCGAGAACAGCCTCGATCGTGTCGGGGTCGAATCCGCGGCGTGCCAGCTGCGTCCAGGCCTGCTTTGTGTCCAGGCCGGAAACCGCCTCGGCCGCGCGCTCTCTCTCAGGGGGAAGAGCGTCGATCGCAGCGCGCGCCTCGGCCTGGTCGACGCCTTCGGACTCGAGGCGGACGGCGATCGCCGCGTTGCCCCAGCCGCGCTCGGCCAGCACTGCCGCGCGGTGTCTCGCAAGACGCTCGTCATCGAGCGCGCCTGCGGCGGTGAGGGCCGAAATCGCGCCCAGACGGGGGGCGGGCGCGACCCCGGCGCGTTGTAACCGCGCGGCGAGCCGCCGCCGGGACATGTCTCTGTGTGCCAGGGCGCGACTTGCGGTCGCGAGGGCCTCGGCTGCGCGCAGCTCTCGTCTCAGCTCTCGCAGAAGCGGGCGGTCGAGGGTCGTGCCCGCCGCGAGCCCGCAACGCAGGACGACCTGATCCGGCACCGTGCGCCAAGGCTTGCCGTCGACCTCGAGGAGGACGAATCCGGCCCGCCGACGTCGAAGAGCGCTGAGCTTAGGCGGTGGAGGCGACCTCGCTCGCTTCCTTCTCCTCCGCCTTCGCGGCCTTGGCCTCGGCCTTGCTCGGCTTGTCGGCCTCGTCGCTCACAGGCAGTAGCCGCGACGAGACGACGGCGTCTGGACCCAGCTCGGTCTGCACGGAGCGCAGGATCTGCTGAGTCACGTCGGGATGCTCGCGCAGGAACGCGGTTGCGTTCTGCCGTCCCTGGCCGAGACGCTCGTCGCCGTAGCTGAAGTACGACCCCGACTTCTGCACGAGCTTTCGCTCGAGCGCGACGTCGAGAACGCTGCCATCCCATGAGATCCCGTCGCCATAGATGATGTCGAACTCGGCCTGCTTGAACGGTGGCGCGACCTTGTTCTTGACGACCTTGACGCGCACGCGGTTGCCGATCGCCTCAACGCCCTCCTTGAGCGTCTCGATGCGACGGATGTCCAGGCGGATCGACGAGTAGAACTTGAGCGCGCGACCGCCTGGCGTCGTCTCGGGATTGCCGAACATGACGCCGATCTTCTCGCGCAACTGGTTCGTGAAGATCGCCACCGTCCCGGTCCGATTCAGCGTGCCCGCGAGCTTGCGCAGCGCCTGGCTCATGAGCCGTGCCTGGAGGCCGACGTGGCTGTCCCCCATCTCTCCTTCGATCTCCGCCTTCGGCGTCAGCGCTGCGACCGAGTCGACCGCGACGACGTCGATCGCGCCGCTCCTGATCAGAAGCTCGGCGATCTCGAGCGCCTGTTCGCCGTTGTCGGGCTGTGATACGAGCAGGTCGTCGATGTTGACGCCGATGCGCCTCGCATAGCTCGGGTCGATCGCGTGTTCCGCGTCGATGAAGGCGCAGATTCCACCGCGCCGTTGAGCTTCGGCGATCACGTGGTAGACGAGCGTCGTCTTCCCGGAGGATTCCGGGCCGAAGATCTCGATGATGCGCCCGCGCGGCAGGCCCCCCACTCCCAGGGCGAGATCGAGCGAGAGAGTCCCGGTCGAGATCGAGGGAATGGCGACCTGGGCGCGATCGCCCATCTTCATGACTGATCCTTTGCCGTACTGCCGTTCGATCTGGCTCAGTGCGGCTTCCAGTGCTTGCTCGCGCTCCACGCGTTCAACCTCCTAGCGAAACAGATTCGAGGACCTCGTACTGCGCCCCGGTTGGTGCGAGACGGGACATCATGACCGCCATCTCGGACGACGTTACCCGTCCCAGCTCAGGGGGCGGCGGTTGAAGTCGCGGGCGCTCCCGGAAGCGGATCACGGTTACGTGCGGCAGCCATCGCCGCTGCTCCCGCTCGTAGATGCCGAGCCGCTCGAGGCGCCTGAAAACACGGCTTGCAAGCCGTTCCGCACGGCCGCCTTCATCGGAGAGGACGATCATGCCGACACTGCGGGTCTCCCGGTAGCGAACAGGCTCGAGCACGGGTGGCTCGACCTTTTGGGCGGCCTCGCGTGTCGCCTGGGCGATATCAAGCAGGCGCTCGGAAGGTGTCCGGCCGAGGAAGGCCATGGTGATATGGAGGTTCTCCGGCGGGACAAGCCGGAAGTCGCCGCGGCCGACGAGCTCGTTCCGCTGCCAGTCGACGAGGCGGGCGACCGCGTCGTCCGGCAGGAGCAGCGCGACGAAGAGCCGAAGGTGCTCATGACTCTCCACGTTAGGCCTCGGCGGCGCGCGAATGTGGTGACGATTGCGTCAGAAGACGCCTCAACGCGTGAAGAGCCATCGCTGTTGCCCGGGCTCTGATCGCCTCCCGGTCGCCAGGAAGGACGAACCTGTGCACGATCGCCGTGTCGGGCGTCGCAACCGCGATGTAGACGAGGCCCACGGGCTTGTCTGCCGTCCCGCCGTTCGGCCCCGCGATGCCGGTGTCCGCAACGGCGAGATCGGCTCCCAGACGGCGCCGAACGCCGACCGCCATCGCCTCCGCGGTCTCGGCCGACACGGCGCCGTTTGACCGGAGAACGGCGTCGGGCACGTCGAGCTCTCTTCGCTTGACTTCGTCGGAATATGCGATCACGCCTCCCACGAAGACGTCGCTCGCGCCGGGGACATCGGTCAGCCGGGCGCCGAGAAGGCCGCCTGTACATGACTCGGCGGTCGCAAGCGTGAGCCCAGACGTGCGGCAGGCCTCGAGGACGAGCTCCTCGACGGGCCGGTCGTCGTCGAGAGCGAAGAGCTCGTCGGGAAACGCGCTGCTCAGCGCGGCTTCGAGCTCGGCCGCCCTGTGTTCTCCCGCGGTCTCGACCACGAGCTCGACGTGGATTTCGAGATCGCGGGCGCAGATCGTGGCTTGCACACCATCTCCTTCCCCGCCGGCCTCGTCGAGGGCGCGTGCGACGGCTGACTCGCTGGGCCCGAAGAACCGCAGCACGCGCCGCCCCGGGACCTGAGCTTGCGCGACCACGGCCTGGACAGCCGGGTGTGCCAGCGCGTTCGGCCATAGCCGGCGCAGCTCGGGCGGCGGCCCGGGGAGGACGACGACCACACGACCATCCCGCTCGACGAGAAACGCGGGCGCCGTCCCCGCCAGTCCGAGACATGCCGCTCCCTCGGGTAAGGACGCTTGCTTGCGCACCCCGGCTGAGAAGTCGGCGTACGGCCGCCCGAGCCGCTCCGCGATCCCGCGGGAGAACGCCTCGATCTCCCCCTCCAGGTCGGGATCGACAACCAGCTTCCTTCCTGTGACCTCGGCGAGGACTTCTGCGGTCCGGTCGTCGTGAGTCGGCCCCAACCCGCCGGAGACGACGCAGAGATCCGCCTCCAGGCCGTCACGCAGTGCGTCGGCCAGGTCGGGCGCGCGATCGCCGGCCACGATCCACCGCGCAGGCTCCAGGCCCAGGCGGGAAAGCTCCGCGGCGAGAAACGGACCGTTTGCATCGCGGCGGTCGCCGCGCACGAGCTCGCTTCCTGTGATGACGACGACGGCGCGCGGAAGGCGCGTCAAGCCCTGGAGATCGTGCGGACGCCCTTCGCCGTCACCACCACGATCGACGGTGCGGTCGGGAAGTGCCTGACCTGGTGGCCGTTCAGCTTCGCGACGAGATACGCGGGCGCGCCCAACTGGACCCAGAGGCGATTCCACCTCGTGAAGCGCTGCGTTTGGCCCTGCTGCACCGTGCCTTCGTAGAGCAAGCGGCCTGTGGCTGAGCGGGCGCGAACCTGTATCCAGCAGTCTCCGCCGACCGCAGTCAGCGCAAGCTTGGCGAGCTTGGGCTTCGGCGCCGTCGGCGGCGTCGAGGCGGTGCTCGTCGTCCCCTGGCTCCCCGAAGCAGGCGTCGTGCCGACGAGGTCGCTGCCCGGGACAACGTCCGCGGTGTTCGTGCCGCCCGAGCCGAACTTCCACGCGACGACGACCAGGATCGTCACAGCCACGATCCCCGCAAGCGCAACGACGATGAAGTTCGACTCCATTCGCTTCGGTCTCGGCCTCCGCGCGGCGGGTGAGGCCACGGGAAACTCCTCCTCGCGGGCGAAGCGGGAGTTGTATTCGTCCACGTAGAGCTGACCGTCGAGACCCAGGTATTCCGCATAAGTGCGCAGGAAGCCCTTGACGTACGTGTCGCCTGGGAGGACGTCGAAACGCTCGTCCTCGAGTGCCCGAAGATACTTCGCTCGGATCTTCGTGTCCGCTTCCACCCGGGGCAACTCAAACCCCTGGCGAAGACGCGCTTCGCGCAGGCTGTTGCCTATCTCGAACACGGAACCCGGGAGTCTAACGGCATAGGGTGGTCTCGCCCGTGAGTCCTTTCCCCGCTCAGCGGCGCAAACCCAGCAGGCCAAGGACGCAGGAAGGCCGCATACGCTGTATGGGGCCGACCGAGGGCACAGGCCTGCGACGGTTTGCAGCCGATGAGGGGGACAACAGTACTTACGGGGGAGACCACTAGTCCAGCGCGAGGGTCAAGACGGCGAATACGGCCAGCGCCAGCGAGGCCGTGGCGGCCACTATAAGCGCAACCATCCCGACTCCGCGAGCGGCAAGGATCAGTCCCGATCCGCCTGTACGCCCAAGCGTCCGCTGGTGCTCGAAACGCGCCCGTCGAGCCATCGAGAGCGAGATGACGGCGAGAAGCAAAGCCACCGGGACCGCGGGGACCGCCTCGACGAGCCCGATCTTGCTCGAGAGACGCGCGCCCGCAGCCGCGCCGGCCAGGAGCGCCAGCGAAAGCACGGCCACCACGAAGGCCCACACCGCCCTGGAATTCCCCATGGGCTACTGCTTTGCGTACGGCCGACCGACAGCCGCCGGCGGCCGAGAGCGCCCGATGATGCCGACGAGGGCGACGAGGACGAATACGTAGGGGAGCGTGGAGAGAAGGTTCGGCGAGGAGACGACGTCCGGCAGGAGGTCGGATCCTTGCAGCCGGCGCCCGAGCCCGTCGGAGAACCCGAAGAGGAGGCAGACGGTGAAGGCCGGGAAGGGCCTCCAATTGCCGGCGATCATCGCGGCAAGGCCGATGTAGCCCTTCCCCTGCGTCATGTTCTCGTTGAAGCTGCCGCCGAAGCCGAACGAGAGGTAGGCGCCGCCAAGAGCGGCGAGCATGCCCGAGGCGACGACCGCCCCGTAGCGGATGCCGAAGACCGAGATGCCGACGGTATCGGCCGCTTTCGGATGCTCGCCGACCGACCGAAGCCGCAGCCCGAGCGGCGTCTTGAAGATGACGATCGACGCGACGATGACGAGCAGGATCGCCATCCAGATCATGAGGTTCATGTCGCCGATGACGTCCTTCACGTATGGGATGTCGCGCAGGATCGGCACGGAGACGTCCGGGATCCGCTCTTCGAGCTCGGGCGTCCCCTTCGTGCCGTAGATCGAGCGGAAGAGGTAGCCGGTCAGGCCTAGCGCGAGGAAGTTGATCGCAAATCCGCTCACGATCTGGTCCGCCCGTAGGTGGATGGAGAAGAACGCGTGGATGAGGGCGAGCAGGCCGCCCGCGGCCATCGCCGCGAAGATCCCGAGCTCCCACTGCCCCGTCCAGCCGACCACTGCGATGCCGAAGAACGCGCCCGAGAGCATCATCCCCTCGAGGCCGATGTTCACGACGCCGGAGCGCTCGGAGAAGATCCCTCCGATCGCGGCGAAGGTCAACGGCGTGGCCGCGCGAAGCGTAGCGGCGAGGAGGCTGACCCCGAACACCCCCTGGAGCGCGTCAACGGAGTGGCCCTGCGCCCAGACGGCGCCGGCGGTGCAGACGACAGCGAGCCCGATCGCCCAGGCGCCGACCCGTCGCTCTCCGCGGGATAGGGCCCAGATCCCGGCGATAGCCGCCGCGATCGCGAGCGCGAGCGGAACCGCGACCGATTGGATCGTCCAGGGGGGCAGCGCGAACCAAAAGGCGAGGACGGCGAGGACAATCCCGGCGATCCCGACGGAATGCGCATGGCCGAGCCGCCGCATGCGGGCGGTCCAATCCTGCCGGACGGGTTGTTCGGCGACGCTCACGTCTTCAGCTCCGGTTCTGCGCGTCCAGGCCCGGCAAAGCCGACCCGCCCTCTCGCCCGCCAGATGTAGATGATGAGGAGTTCCGCTCCGACGAAGAGAATGATCAGCGCCTGGATGATCGTCGAGAGGTTCGTCGCGAGCTCCGGGTTGAAGACGTCTGGGTTGAGCTGCCGGGGCGAGGTTCCGACCTGGAGCGCGCCGAAGAGAAGCGCCGCCAAGAGGATCCCGACTGCCTTGTTCCGCCCGAGGAGGGCGACCGCGATGCCGGTGTACCCGACCACCCCGATCGGGAAGTCGTTCTCTGCCACGTGGAACTTCCAGCCGAGCATGTCCATCGAGCCGGCGAGGCCGGCG
The DNA here is from genome assembly GCA_036506175.1 of Gaiellaceae bacterium. Classification (GTDB taxonomy): domain Bacteria; phylum Actinomycetota; class Thermoleophilia; order Gaiellales; family Gaiellaceae; genus JAIBJP01. Next base: position 4,256 of record DASXSE010000035.1, on the reverse strand, counting down.
AAGGCTCCTGAGATCGCCAACGCCAAGAAGTAGTTCTTGCGCACCGAGATGCCCCCGTAGCGCGCGGCCTCGGGGTTGAACCCGACGGCGCGCACCTCGTATCCGAGCGTCGTCCGGTTGAGGACGACGTGGTAGACGACGAGCGCGAAGAGCGCGATGAAGATCCCCGAATGGAGCGGCTGGAGGCCGGTCCCGATCGGCCAGAGCTTGGCCGAGTCGGCGATGTCATCGGAGCGCGGCACGGCCGGTTCGCTCCCCTGCAGGGGCCCGCCCAGCTCGACGAGCCAGCGTCCGGTCCAGATCGCTATCCAGTTCAGCATGATCGTCGAGATGACTTCGTGGGCCCCGACCGTCGCCTTGAGGATCCCGGCGATGCCGCCCCAGATCGAGCCGCCCACGATCGCCGCGAGGCAGCAAAGCAGAATGTGGAGCGGGCGAGGCAGTCCGTCGAAATGGAGCCCGAAGTACAGGGCAAACATCAGCCCGACCCAGTACTGGCCCTGTCCGCCGATGTTGAACATGCCGCAGCGGAAGGCGAACGCAACCGCCAGTGCCGTGAGGATCAGCGGCGTCGTGATCAGCAGCGTCTGCTGGAGGTTGGCAAAGTCGTGCGAATGCGGGTCCCAGGGGGGCTTGAAGAACCACACGAGGCCCGTCCCGTTGAAGATCTCCCTGTAGGCGCTGAACGGGTTCGCGCCCGTGGCGAGAACGACGAGCCCGCCCACGAAGAAAGCGAGCGCGGCAGCCGCGACCGGGACGAGCAGGCCTCCGGCGCGCTCGTAGAAGGCGGTTGCCGCCGCGAAGCCTGTCGACTCCGGCTCGCGCGGCTCTGGTGCGTCTGCTGCCACTAGGCGGCCGTCCTGTCGCGCCGCCCGCCGACCATGGCGATGCCGATCTCTTCCTCGGAGACGTCCGGCGTGAACTCGGCGACGATCTCGCCTTCGTAGATGACGAGGATCCGGTCCGAGAGCGAAAGGATCTCGTCGAGCTCGAACGAGACGAGCAGGATCGCGCGGCTTTCGCCCCGCTCCTCGATCAGCCGGCGGTGCACGAACTCGATCGCCCCCACGTCGAGCCCGCGCGTCGGCTGGGCGGCAACGAGGACCCGGGGGTTGCGAGCGACCTCGCGCGCGACCACGACTTTCTGCTGGTTCCCGCCTGAAAGCGACGCCGCGAGCGTCTGCGGGCCCCCGCCTCGCACGTCGAACTCCGAAAGGAGCTTCCGGCCCCGGGAGACCATCCGGCTGGGGAACAGCCAGCCCCACTTAGAGTCTGGCTCCTTCCGGTAATCGTGGAGGGCGAGGTTCTCCGCAAGCGTGAAGTCGAGCACGAGGCCTCGCACCTGCCGGTCCTCCGGAATGTGCCCGACGCCCGCGTCGAGGCACTCTCGCGCGGCCTCGCGCGTGACGTCCTTGCCGGCGACGATCACCCGCCCGCTGTCGGGACGGCGTAGGCCTGTGATGGCGTCGATGAGCTGGCTCTGGCCGTTGCCGTCCACGCCTGCGATGCCGACGATCTCGCCGGCCTTCACCTGGAACGACACGCCTCGGACCGTTTCGAGGTCGCGCTCGTCGCGCACATGCAGGTCCTGCACGTCGAGGAGGATCCCCTGCGGGTCGGCAGGACGCTTCTCGACGCGGAGGAGCACTTCGCGCCCGACCATGAGTTTCGCCAAGCCCGCCTCGGTCGCTCCGGCTTTCGGCACCGTCTCGATCGTCTTCCCGCGACGGAGCACGGTGATGCGCTCGGCGATCTCGAGCACCTCGTTGAGCTTGTGGCTGATGAAGATGATCGACTTCCCCTCCGCCTTCAGCGACTCGAGGATCTCGAAGAGCTCCTGCGCTTCTTGCGGCGTGAGCACGGCCGTCGGCTCGTCGAGGATGAGGATCTCCGCGCCTCGATAGAGCGCCTTGAGGATCTCGACGCGCTGCTGCATGCCGACCGAGATCGACTCGACGCGCGCGTCCGGCCGCACGTCGAGCCCGAACTGCTTCGAGATCTCCCGCACACGGTCGTTGGCCTCGTCGATGTCCAGAAACGGCCCGGTGTGGGGCTCGGCGTGGAGGACTATGTTCTCCGCCACCGTCATCACCGGAATGAGCATGAAGTGCTGGTGCACCATGCCGATGCCGAGGTCGATTGCCTCCCGCGGCGAGCTGATGCGCACCGGCTTGCCGCGCAGGCGGATCTCCCCTTCATCGGGGTGGTAGAGCCCGTAGAGGATGTTCATCAGCGTCGACTTGCCGGCGCCGTTCTCGCCGAGCAGCGCATGCACCTCGCCGGGCGCAAGGTCGAAATCGACGTGGTCGTTGGCGACGATCCCCGGGAACCGCTTGGTGATGCCCTTCAGCTCGAGGAGGGGAGCGTCGGCCATGTGTGCGGGGGATTGTAGGGGCGGGGCCAAGCCCCGCCCCTACGGTCCGTTCTCGTTACAGCGTGTCGGGGATCTGGAGAGATCCGTTGAGGATCTGCTGCTTGATCTGGTCGACCTGGTCGAGGACGTCCTGCGGGACTTCCGAGCTCACGGTGCCGAGCCCGACGCCGTCGTCCTTGAGGCCGAAGGTCGTGATGCCCCCACCGATCGCCTGGCCCTTCTGAACCGCCTCGATCGTCTTGAACACGGCCACGTCCACGCGCTTGACCGCGCTGGTGAGGATGTGGCTGCCGAGGAACGACTGGTCGGCGTCCACGCCGATACCCCAGACGCTCTTCTCCTTCGCCGCGTCCAGCGCGCCGAGACCGCAGCCACCGGCCACCTGGAACACGACGTCGGAGCCCTTGGAGATCTGGTCGAGCGCGATCTCCTTGCACTTGGCCTGGTCGACGAAGTCCTGCGAGTAGGAGCCGGAGACCTTGATGTCCGGCTTCACCTTCTTGGCGCAGAACTGGTACCCGGCGATGAAGCGATCGACGGGCGGGATCTTCTGGCCGCCGACCCACGTGATGTTGCCGCTCTTCGAGGTGAGCGCGCCCACGACTCCGACGAGACAGCCGGTCTCCTGCTCCTTGAACAGGAGTCCCTGCGCGTTGTCGAGCGGGGGATCGAACGCCGAGTCGACGATCGCGAACTTCGAGTTCGGATACGCCTTGGCCGCCTGCGTGGTCGCGTCGGTCATCAGGAAGCCGACCGAGATGATCAGGTCGTAGCCCTGATCCCCGAATTCCGAGAGGTTCGGGATGTAGTCGGCGTCGGACTTCGACTCGAGCACGCGGCCATCGACGCCGAGCTGGGATTGGGCGTCCTGCAGGCCCTTGTTCGCGAGCGAGTTGAACCCGCGGTCGTTCAGCCCGCCGATGTCGGTCACGAGGCCGACTTTGATCTTCTCGCCGCCGCCGGTCGAAGCTGCTCCTGCCGCACCGGTGGTCGTCCCGCCGCCGCCACCGCAGCCGACTGCGGCCACCAGCAGCGCGAGCACCGCCAGGAGGGCCGCAAGCCACGGCCACTTGTGCTTCACGTTCACGGAACCTCCCTTGTCGCCCTTCCTCCGTTTGGAATCGCCGGATGCTAACCCGTCCAACGACCCGAAAGCTAGGACTCGCAGCCGGAGAGTTGGTTAGGGAGAGGCGTCGGCCAGCACGCGCTCGAGGTCGCCCTCGCCGATGAGGACGCGCCGCGGCTTCGAGCCTTCGTAGCCCGAGATGATCCCACGCCGCTCGAGCATGTCGATGAGGCGGCCGGCGCGGGTGTAACCGACCCGCAGGCGACGCTGGATGAGCGACACGGATGCTGTCTGTGTCTGCACGACGACTTCGATCGCCCGCTCGAGCAGCGGATCCTCGTCGGGATCGAAGTCCTCGTCCTCGGCGTCGTGCTCCCGAGCGCTCGGCGCCTCGAGGAGGGATTCGTCGAGCTCCTGGCCGCGCTGCGCCCGGCACTGCTCGACGATGAGGGCGATCTCCTCTTCGCTGACGTACGCGCCCTGGATTCTCTGGAGGCGCGACGTGCCGAGCGGCTTGAAGAGCATGTCGCCTTGGCCGAGCAAGCTTTCTGCGCCCGAGGTGTCGAGGATGACGCGGCTGTCCGTCTGGCTGGAGACGGCGAAGGCGATCCGGGAGGGGACGTTGGCCTTGATCATCCCGGTGATCACGTCGACCGAAGGACGCTGCGTCGCGAGGACGAGGTGGATGCCAACGGCGCGAGACTTCTGCGCGAGGCGGATGACCGCGTCCTCCACCTCCTGCGGGGAGACCATCATCATGTCCGCGAGCTCGTCGATCACGATGAGCAGGTGCGGCAGCGGCTGGTCGCCCCGCTC
>DASXSE010000034.1:0-1712 GCA_036506175.1 Gaiellaceae bacterium | reverse complement strand
CGCGGGTTGTGGGCCGCCCAGACGATCGCCTCGGCCGCCACTTCCGGCTGGAAGATCGGCGGCACGGGCTGCGGCTCGCGCGGCAGCTTCGTCCTCCCCCAGGAGAACTGAGGCGTGTTCAGACCGGGGAGCTCGACGATGGTCACGCGCACGCTGCTCTTCTCGTGCATGAGCTCGGTGCGCAGGGAGTCGTAGAAGCCTTCGAGAGCGTGCTTGGCACCGCAATACGCGGACTGCAGCGGAATGCCGCGATAGGCAAGTGCAGACCCGACCTGCACGATGGTGCCGCGATTGCGTGGACACATTTTTGAGATCGCCGCCATCGCGCCCCAGACAGAGCCGAGGTAGGTGACCTCGGTGACCCGCCTGAACTCCTCCGGGCTGAGGTCGGCCACCGGGCCAAAAACCGTGACCATGGCGTTGTTCACCCAGACGTCGATCGGGCCGAGCTCCTCCTCGACCTCGTCGGCGGCCTTTTCGACCGCTTCGTGATCGGCGACGTCGAGAGAGAGGACGAGTGGGCGGCCGCCAAGCGCCTCGACCTCGCGCGCGGCGACCTCGAGGCGCTCGCGCTCGCGCGCGATCAGCCCGATAGAAGCGCCTTCCTCGGCGAACCTGCGCGTGACCGCGCGGCCCACCCCTGCAGACGCGCCCGTGATGACGACGACCTCGGCCATCTCGTCCCTGTTCCCGGCGCAGGAAACGGGAAAACGGCAGAACCGCCAGATCGTCGCGACGGCGCGTATGAAGAGGGCGGCTTTCGCCGCCCTCCAGGGACTGACCGGTTAGGTGCCCGTCTGGGCGAGCTCGCCCGTGCAGGACGCCCGGCCGCGCTTCTCGAGGTACTGCTGGTGGTAGTCCTCGGCCTCGTAGAACTCGGACGCGGGGACGATCTCGGTCACGATCTTCCGCGGCCAGTGGAGCTTGGCCTGCTGCTCCTCCTTCGTCCGCTCCGCGGCAGCCTGCTGTTCGGGGGAGTGGAAGAAAATGGCCGAGCGGTACTGCGACCCGATGTCCAGTCCTTGCCGGTCCTTCGTGGTCGGGTTGTGCTTCGTCCAAAAGACGTTGAGCAGTTCGTCGTAGGAGACGCGCTCGGGGTCGAACGTGACCTCGACCGCCTCAGCGTGCCCCGTCGTGTGCGAGCACACCTGCTCGTACGTCGCGTTGGGGACGTGACCGCCCGTGTAGCCGACGCGCGTAGCGACGACGCCGGGGATCTGGCGGAAAGCCGCCTCGACGCCCCAGAAACAGCCTGCTCCGAACGTTCCCTTCTCCAAATGTGTCTCCTTCATGTCGTTCACTTATTGGAACGCTTGCGGGGGCGTAGCTGTTCCGGCGTGAAGCCGAATCCGACGGGCTGAAGTTCGTGCGTGAGGCGTCCCCGGCGGAGGAGACCTGCGGCTTCTTCGTCCCGCGCTGCGGCCCGCAGAGTCTCCTCGACTCGACGCAGCGTGGCCTCGCCGGCTCCATCGCGGCGGGCGGCGGCGACAAGCGCCTCAATCGCCTTTCGCTCATCGGCGGCGGCCTTGTGGACGGCGTCCGGCCGACCACCGCGGAGAAGCTTGGCCTGCGCAGAACGGAGACGCTCTCCGGCCGTTAGCAGCGCGCGAATGTTCATCCTCTCGCTCCGCGCCAGCTGGTTGACCACCGAGGCTGCGGCCGTCGGCTTGCGTAGCTCTTTGGCGCGGGTCGAGAGGGCTCGCTCGCCTTCG
>DASXSE010000033.1:0-27809 GCA_036506175.1 Gaiellaceae bacterium | reverse complement strand
CGACAAGATCCACGCTCGCTCGACGGGGCCCTACTCGCTCGTCACGCAGCAGCCGCTCGGAGGCAAGGCGCAATTCGGCGGCCAGCGCTTCGGCGAGATGGAGGTGTGGGCGCTCGAGGCGTACGGCGCCGCCTACACGCTGCAGGAGATGCTGACCATCAAGTCCGACGACACCGTCGGGCGCGTGAAGGCCTACGAGGCGATCGTCAAGGGCGAGAACATCGCCGAGCCGTCGATCCCCGAGTCCTTCAAGGTGCTCCTGAAGGAGATGCAGTCCCTGGCGCTCGACGTCAACGTCCTCTCGGAAGAGGGCGGCGAGGTCGAGGTGCGCGAGGAAGACGACGAGCTGCTCCGCGCCGCAGAGGAGCTCGGGATCGACCTCTCGCCCGGCTCGCTACGAGCGACCGCGCGCCAGCCCACGGCGGAGGAGGCCGAGGAAGGCCAGGAGCGCGCCGACGAGACCGGCGAGCTCAGCCTCCCTGCGGACGAGCAGCTCGGTGACGTCGACGAGATGGAGGCGGGCATCGTCGGCGAGGCCGCGGCCGAGGAGGCGGAGGACCTGGCGGGCCCCTTCACGGAAGCACCTGACCTGGCAGACCTGGAAATTGAGGAATAGAGGGCGAGGGAACCTTGATCGACATCAATAACTTCGACGCGATCCGCATCGGCCTCGCGTCGAGCAAGCAGATCCGCGACTGGTCGTCCGGCGAGATCACCAAGCCCGAGACGATCAACTACCGCACGCTGAAGCCCGAGAAGGACGGGCTCTTCTGCGAGCGCATCTTCGGTCCCACGAAGGACTGGGAGTGCTACTGCGGCAAGTACAAGCGCGTTCGCTACAAGGGCATCATCTGCGAGCGCTGCGGCGTCGAGGTCACGCGCCAGAAGGTGCGCCGCGAGCGCATGGGCCATATCGACCTGGCCGCACCGGTCTCCCACATCTGGTTCTTCAAGGGCGTCCCGAGCCGCATCGGCTACCTGCTCGACATCGCTCCCAAGGAGCTCGAGAAGGTCCTCTACTTCGCGGCCTCGATCGTCACGTCGGTCGACAACGCGAAGCGGAAGGACGATCTCGCCGACCTCGAGGACAAGGTGCGCGCGGAGTCCGAGCGCATCCACGTCGACCGCGACGAGCAGATCGCGGCGCTCGAGGACCGGCTCTCCCGGCGGCGCGACTACTTCACCAAGGGCAAGGAGCGGAACTTCGACGAGGACGACGAGTTCTGGGCCCGCGGCCTCTCGGCCTGGGCCGAGGAGCAGGGCCTGCCTCCGCTCGAGGAGGCCCGCGGCCTCGTCGGCGGCCTGTTCGCCGAGGTGGCCCAGAAGATCACCACGGAGGACTCGAAGAAGATCCGTGAGCTCGTCCGTCAGTCGGCGATCCGTGAGGACCGCCATCTCACGAGCCGCGAGCTCGACCAGGTCGCGACGGCGGCCACGCAGATCAACGAGGCGATGGCTCCGCTTTTCAAGGAGGCCGACAAGGCGACCGGCTCCAAGAAGGGTGCTGTCACCAAGCACATCAACAAGATCCGCGACGCGCTCCTGGAAGGCGGAGAGCTCGACGAGGACAACGCCGCGCTCGTGGAGAGCGTCGACCAGAAGAACCTCGGCAAGGCCCGCGACCTCGGGGCCGGGCTCCTGCGCGAGCTCCTCGAGACGATCGAGTCCGGCGCGTCCGCCGACGAGATCCGCGAGCTCGCCAATGACCTCTGCCTGAAGACCGAGGGTCGCATGCAGAAGGAGGACCTCGACGCGATCATCCAGTGGTCGCTCAAGGTCCGCGAGATGTACCTGGACATCGAGTCGCGCCGCGAGGACGCCCGCGAGGCAAGCGTCGATGCGGTCAATAGGCTCGAGCAGACCTGGCAGCTTTTCCGCGACCTCGAGCCGAAGATGATCGTCAACGACGAGATGCTCTTCCGCGAGCTGAAGGACCGCTTCGGCTCCGCGTACGGCTTCGGCGTCTACTTCAAGGGCGGCATGGGGGCGGAGGCTATCCGCGAGCTTCTGCGCGATCTGGACCTCACGGCCGAGGTCAAGTCCCTGCGCGAGACCATTCGCACGTCGAAGGGCCAGAAGCAGAGCCGCGCGATCAAGCGGCTCAAAGTCGTGAACGCATTCATCACCTCGGAGAACCGTCCTGAGTGGATGGTCCTCGAGGCGATTCCGGTCATTCCACCCGAACTGCGCCCGATGGTGCAGCTCGACGGCGGCCGCTTCGCCACGAGCGACCTCAACGATCTCTATAGACGCGTCATCAACCGCAACAACCGCCTGAAGAGGCTGCTCGACCTGGGCGCGCCCGAGATCATCGTCAACAACGAGAAGCGCATGCTGCAGGAGGCCGTCGACGCGCTGTTCGACAACGGCCGCCGCGGTCGCGCGGTAACCGGCCCCGGTAACCGCGCGCTGAAGTCGCTCTCCGACATGCTCAAGGGCAAGCAAGGACGCTTCCGCCAGAACCTGCTCGGCAAGCGCGTCGACTACTCGGGACGGTCCGTGATCGTCTCGGGCCCCACGCTCAAGCTGCACCAATGCGGCCTGCCGAAGCTGATGGCGCTCGAGCTCTTCAAGCCCTTCATCATGAGCCGGCTCGTCGAGCGGAAGTCCGTCCAGAACATCAAGGCGGCGAAGAAGTACGTGGACTCGATGACGTCAGAAGTGTGGGACGTCCTCGAGGAGGTCATCGCCGAGCACCCGGTGCTCCTGAACCGCGCGCCGACGCTCCACCGCCTCGGCATCCAGGCGTTCGAGCCCGTGCTCGTCGAGGGCAAGGCGATTCAGATCCATCCGCTCGTCTGCCATGCCTTCAACGCCGACTTCGACGGCGACCAGATGGCCGTCCATCTGCCGCTCTCCGCGGAGGCCCAGGCCGAGGCGCGCATCCTCATGCTCTCGGCGAACAACATCCTCTCGCCCGCACACGGGAAGCCGCTGACCACGCCGACGCAGGACATGGTGCTCGGCGGCTACTACCTGACGTACTGTGGCACCGACCTAACGGCCACAACGGCCGAGGAGCTCGACCCGCGGCCCAAGCGCTTCGCCAGCGAGGACGACGTCATCCTGGCCCTCGAGGCGAAGCAGACCGGGCTCCAGGAGCCGATCGAGTACCGCAAGAACGGCGAGGTCATTCTCACGACGGCCGGGCGGGTCATCTTCAACGAGGAGGTCGCTCGGGCACTCGGACGTGCCCTCGGCGACTCACTGGACCAGGCGAGCGTGCCGTTCATCAACGAGACGCTCGGCAAGAAGGAGACGAACGACTTCGTCACCAGCCTCGTCGACGACTACGGCGCGACGGCCATTTCGACCGTGCTCGACACGATCAAGGAGCTGGGCTTCCACTACGCGACTCAGGCCGGGATCACGATCTCGAAGAACGACATCGTGATCCCGGAGAACAAGGAGCAGATCCTTCAGGAGTACGAAGAGCGGGTCCAGCGCATCGAGCAGCAGTACCAGCGCGGCCTCATCACCGAGGACGAGCGGAAGGAGTCGATCGTCAACGTCTGGACGGAAGCTACGGACACTGTCGCCGACGCGATGGAGGCGACGCTCTTCGAGCTGAACCCGATCTTCATGATGGCCAACTCCGGAGCGCGTGGGTCGTTCAAGCAGATCCGCCAGCTGGCCGGTATGCGCGGCCTGATGGCGAATCCGAAGGGCGACATCATCGAGCGCCCGATCAAGGCCAACTTCATGGAAGGTCTTTCGGTGCTCGAGTACTTCATCTCGACCCACGGTGCCCGCAAGGGTCTCGCGGACACGGCGCTCCGCACGGCCGACTCCGGCTATCTGACGCGGCGCCTGGTCGACGTCTCCCAGGACGTCATCGTGCGCGACGAGGACTGCGGTACCGATGACAACATCGAGCTCCCGCTCGTCACGGCCGACGGCCTCAACCGCTCGCTCGCAGGGCGCGTTGCAGCCTCCGACATCCACAAGCCGCTCGCCAGCGGCAGGCCCGGTAAGACCGTGCTCTTGGAGAAGGGCACCGAGATCACGATTCCGAAGCTGCGAGAGCTGCACGTCGAGCTCGGCGAGATGGGAGACGACTTCCGGATCCCGGTTCGGACCGTCCTCAAGTGCCGCAGTGAGTTCGGTGTTTGCAAGGCCTGCTACGGCACCTTCCTCGCCACCGGCGAGATGAGCGAGATCGGCGACGCGGTCGGCATCATCGCGGCCCAGTCGATCGGCGAGCCGGGCACTCAGCTGACCATGCGTACGTTCCACACCGGCGGGGTCGCCGGCGCGGACATCACGCACGGGCTCCCCCGCGTCGTCGAGATCTTCGAGGCTCGTAACCCGAAGGGCGCGGCCAAGCTGGCCGAGGTCGGCGGGCGCGTCGAGATCGAAGAGACCGACCGCGGCCCGAAGGTGACCATCCACCCGTCCGGCAAGGACGAGGAGGGCGAGCCGCTGACTCCGAAGGAGTACCAGCTTCCAAGGCGCACGCGGCTGCTCGTCGCCGACGGCCAGGAGGTGGAGCCGGGTGACCCGCTCCACGAGGGCTCGCTGTCGCCGGCCGAGATCCTCGCCCTCCACTACAAGGCGGGCAAGGGCTCGACCCCGACGGAGCTCTACCTCGTCGGCGAGGTGCAGAACGTCTACCGGTCCCAGGGCGTCGACATCCACGACAAGCACATCGAGCTGATCGTCCGGCAAATGCTCAAGAAGGTGCGCGTCGACAACGCCGGCGACACCGACCTGCTTCCGGGCCAGCTCGTAGACCGCGTCGTTCTCGAGCGTGAGAACGCCCGGGTGAAGAAGGCGAAGAAGGAGCAGGCGACGTTCGAGCCCCTCATCCTCGGCATCACGAAGGCCTCGCTCGCGACTGAGTCCTTCCTCTCGGCCGCCTCCTTCCAGGAGACGACGAAGGTGCTGACAGATGCCTCCATCGAGGGCAAGGTGGACCGGCTGCTCGGTCTCAAGGAGAACGTGATCATCGGCAAGCTGATCCCGGCCGCCACCGGCCTGAAGAAGTACCGGTCGGTCGAGATCGCGCCGAGCGAGAAGGTTCCGCTCGAGGCCTACCGGCGGCCGCCCACGGAGGAGCAGCTCCTCGCAGCGCTCGAGGAGATCGGCTCGGACGGCGAGCCCGACCTGGGCATGCTCGGTATGACATTCGGCGGCGAGCCGGAGACGAACGGCGGTGACGGCTCCGGGCGCGACGCCATGGAGGCTGAAGAGATCCCCGAAGTCGACTCGCCTCTCGACGAAGAGGGCTAGCTAGCCGCACTGGACCGCGGGTGAGGCCGGGCAAAGGCCCGGCCTTGCCCCGCCTTACGACGCTCCAGAGCGCCTAGCTTGGTTGGGAGAGGCCGGCATCGGCACGTAACCTGCTCGCGTGGCAGAGACTCTCGCGACCGTTGTCTGGGAGCTGCCCGGCGAGGGGGCCGAGGTGTGCACGTTGAAGGACACGCAGCCAGGTTTTCGCCTGGCCGGCACGGCAATTCTGGCGGCCGACGGCGCGCCGTTCCTCATCGAATACGCGGTCGGGACCGATGCTCAGTGGCGAACGCGTTCCGTCGACGTGACGTGCAACGAGATCACCATCGAGCTGAGCGCGGACGGCGAGGGCGGTTGGTCGGTGCCCGGCTTCGACGGCTGCATCGACGTCGACCTCGGCTTCACGCCTGCCACGAACACGCTTCCCGTCCGCCGGTGCGGGCTCGGGGTCGGCCAGGCGGTGAACTTGGAAGTGGCCTGGCTCCGATTTCCGGAGCTCGAGCTCGAACGCATGACCCAGCGCTACGAGCGGTTGGCGGACGATCGCTACCGCTACTCGTCGCCAGGCTTTACTGCCGAGCTGAAAGTGGACGAGAACGGTCTCGTTCTCGAATACGAAGGCCTCTGGCGCGCGATCGGGCGCCACTGAACCCCCACTTTTCCGCGCAGTTTGCGGCTTTTCACGCCGGCATCCCTCGAACGAGGGATGCCTAACGATCGTTTGGGTGTGAGACTCGCCGCTCGGGCCGTTACCGACGGGCACGAAGCGAGTTATCCACAGGTTCCACAGCCAGATGGGGACGAATTGGCGTGGTCCCAGAGCCTCGAAATTCCTGCAAAAACTGCATTTATCTCTCCCACTCCGTTTGCAAGACGAAAACGCGCCGATCAGGCAAGGTTGGGCGTGGTCGCTGAGCCGGTCCTGGCGCGGATGACGCCCGACCGGGGCTAACCGACGCCGTCGGCAGCGCTGAATCGACCCTTGCCCGCCTCTTTCGCGCGGTACAGGGCCTCGTCGGCCCGCTCGAAGAAGGATTTCGCGTCGTCTTCGTGGCGTAACTCGCCGATTCCGGCGGAGAGGTGGGTGCGCTCAAAGGGGCCGAGGGGACGCGAGCCGACGGCGAACTGGACGCGCCGGTAGAGCTGCTCGGCGTCCTGGAGCGTCGACTCGGGAAGGATCACGGCGAACTCATCGCCGCCCACGCGGCACGCGATGTCGGCGCTTCGCACGACTGATTGCAGCCGTTCCGCGACCGCAGCCAACACGGCATCGCCCGCAAGATGGCCGATGCGGTCGTTGATCGCCTTGAAATCGTCGATGTCGAAGATGACAAGCGCGAGCTTTCGGTCGTAGCGGTGGGCTCGCGCGCACTCCCGCGCGAGCGTTTCGTGGAAATAGCGGCGGTTGTGCAGGTTGGTCAACGCGTCGAGATCCGCCAGCTGGCGGGCTTCGCGAAAGCGACGGGCGTTCTCGATCGCGGGGCCGGCCCGGGCCGCCAGCTCTTCGAGGAGCGCCAGCTCGCGGTCGGTCGCGTCGCGGGCGCCGCCGCGCCAGAAGATGGCCAAGGTTCCGATCGGCTCGCCGCCGTCGCCGTCTCGCAGGGGGATGGACACGCCGCCGCGGAGGAGGTCCCCGTCCTCCGCCGTCTCCTCGCGCGTGTAGCTGTAGGCGATCCGCACGGCCCTCGCAGCCTGGCCGTCGGGCGGCCCGCCGATGGGCTGCCGGACCGCCTCCTCGGCGGACATGCCTGCGGTCGCGACGAGCGGCTGGTCTTCACCCGTACCGTCGCCCTGTGGGAGGACGATCATGGCGGCGTCGCTTCCGGGGAGACGTTGGCCGGCGTCCAGCGTCCGGTTGAGGACATCGTCCAGGTCGATGCTGGTGCCGATCTCGCCGAGCTCCCGAGCCCGACGCGCATCGTCGCGGGCGTCAGCAAGGGCGCGCGCCATCTCCATGTCGCCGGCGGATTCGTTTGCCACCCTCGCCTCGGGACCGCGGCGCAGTGACAAGAGAACCACGACGGCGAAGGCGACCGCCACCACGACCGCGCCTAGGGCTAGGCCGACTGCGATCCAGATGGCGCTGTCGCTGAGGGGCAAGTGAGTTTTGTGTGTCCCGGTTGCACGCCCGGAGCGGGCTGCGTACCGCTGAGAATAATCCCCAAAATCCTCCTAACAAACTCCTGCGGCGGTCGCGCGGTTGTTGCTACCATGCCCCGGTTCGGCTTGGCCTGCCCAAGCCGGGCTTTTTGTTGCGTGTAGGGGCGGGTCCGCCCGCCCGGAAAGGACCTCTACAAGCGTGCCGACTGTGAATCAACTCGTGCGGAAGGGCCGCCAGGCCCCGAAGTCGAAGACGAAGACTCCCGCCCTCCGCGGCGCCCCGCAAAAGCGGGGGGTCTGCACGCGCGTTTACACGGCGACTCCGAAGAAGCCGAACTCGGCGCTGCGCAAGGTCGCACGCGTTCGCCTGACCAACGGCATGGAAGTCGGAGCCTACATCCCGGGCGAGGGCCACAACCTGCAGGAGCACTCGGTCGTGCTGATCCGCGGCGGCCGCGTCAAGGACATGCCGGGGTTCCGGTACAAGGTGATTCGGGCCGCGCTCGATTCGGCCGGCGTTTCCGACCGCAGGCAGGGACGCTCCAAGTACGGCGCGAAGAGGGGCAGCTAGTCATGCCGCGCCGCGCAGAGATTCAGGTCCGCGAGCCCGAGCCGGATCCGATCTACAGCTCCAAGCTCGTCGCCCAGGTGATCAACAAGGTCATGTCCCGCGGAAAGAAGTCCACTGCGGAGCAGATCGTCTACCGCGCTCTCGACATGGTCGGAGAGAAGACCGGCAAGCCGCCGGTCGAGGTCCTCGAACAGGCGGTCAAGAGCGTCACTCCGGTGCTCGAGGTGCGTTCGCGCCGCGTTGGTGGTGCGAACTACCAGGTGCCCGTCGAGGTACCGCAGCGCCGTGCGCGCACGCTTGCCGTGCGCTGGCTTGTGTCCTATGCGCGCGAGCGGCGTGAGAAGCACATGGAGGAGAAGCTCGCCAATGAGATCCTCGACGCGTTGAACCAGCAGGGGGGCGCCTTCAAGCGCAAGGACGACCTCTACCGGATGGCGCAAGCAAACAAGGCTTTCGCGCACTACAGGTGGTAGCGATGAACGCAACGACGACAACCGGAAAGCAGGTCGCCCTCGACCGCGTGCGCAACATCGGGATCATGGCGCACATCGACGCGGGCAAGACGACGACGACCGAGCGGATCCTCTACTACACGGGTCGCACCCACAAGATGGGCGAGGTGCACGAGGGCGCTGCTGTCATGGATTGGATGGCGCAGGAGCAGGAGCGCGGGATCACGATCACCTCTGCTGCGACAACGGCCTTCTGGCGCGATTTTCGTATCAACATCATCGATACGCCCGGGCACGTGGACTTCACCGTCGAGGTCGAGCGCAGCCTGCGCGTCCTCGACGGCGCGATCGCTGTTTTCGACTCCGTTGCCGGCGTGGAGCCGCAGTCCGAGACCGTTTGGCGCCAGGCCGACCGCTACCGCGTCCCCCGCATCGCATTCATCAACAAGATGGACCGCGTCGGCGCCGACTTCTTCGCCGCCGTGCAGTCGATGGTCGACCGCCTCGGCGCGCATCCCGTGCCGATCCAGCTGCCGATCGGCCAGGAGGAGCACTTCCGCGGGGTCGTCGACATCGTCGAGATGCAGGGGCTGGTCTGGAACGACCCGCTGGGAATCCAGGTCGAGACGATCGAGATCCCCGACGAGCTCAAGGAGCAGGCCGAGGAGTACCACCACCAGCTGATCGACGCCGTCGCCGAGCACGACGAGGAGCTGCTCGAGACATATCTCCTGGACGAGGCTTCGGTCACGCCGGAGATGATCCGCCGCGCGCTTCGCAAAGCGACGCTGGCGATCGCCGTCACACCGGTTCTGCTCGGTTCCGCCTTCAAGAACAAGGGCGTGCAGCCGCTCCTGGACGGTGTCGTCGACTTCCTGCCCAGCCCGCTCGATGTTCCGCCCGTGCACGGGGTCGACCCGCGCACCGAGCACGAGCTCTCGCGGCGTCCGGCCGAGGACGAGCCCTTCTCGGCGCTCGCTTTCAAAGTCATGAGCGACCCCTACGTCGGCAAGCTCACGTACTTCCGCGTCTACTCAGGCAAGGTCAAGGCCGGAGAGCGCGTCCTCAACGTCACCACGGGGAAGACCGAGCGCATCGGCCGTCTGCTCCAGATGCACGCGAACCACCGTGAGGAGCGCGAGGACATCGGTGCGGGCGAGATCGTCGCCGCCGTCGGCCTCAAGGCGACGACGACCGGCGACACGCTTGCCACGGAGACGGCCCCGATCCGCCTCGAGTCGATCAACTTCCCGGACCCGGTCGTTGCCGTCGCGATCGAGCCGAAGACGAAAGCCGACCAGGACAAGCTCGCGACCGCTCTCACCCGGCTTGCCGACGAGGATCCGACGTTCCGCGTACGGAGCGACGAAGAAACCGGCCAAACGATCATCGCCGGGATGGGCGAGCTCCACCTCGAGATCATCGTCGACCGCCTCATGCGCGAGTTCAACGTCAACGCGAACGTCGGCCGCCCGCAGGTCGCGTATCGCGAGACGATCGGGCAGCGCGTGGACAAGATCGAGGGTCGCTTCGTCCGCCAGACAGGCGGCCGCGGCCAGTACGGCCATGCGGTAATCAACATGGAGCCGGCCGGTGCGGGCGAGGGCTACGAGTTCGTGGACAAGATCGTCGGGGGAAAGATCCCGCGCGAGTACATCCCTTCGGTCGACCTCGGCATCCAGGAGGCGATGGAGGCCGGGGTGCTCGCCGGCTATCCGGTCGTCGACGTTGTCGTCGAGCTGGTGGACGGCTCGTACCATGACGTCGACTCGAGCGAGATGGCGTTCAAGGTCGCCGGTTCGATGGCGTTCAAAAACGCGATGCAGAGGGCGAAGCCGAAGCTGCTCGAGCCGGTAATGTCGGTCGAGGTCGTGACGCCCGAGGATTACCTCGGCGACGTCATGGGAGATCTCAACTCTCGCCGCGGAAGAGTTGAAGGGCTCGAGCCCCGCGGCAATGCGCAAGCCATTCGCGCCCGCGTCCCGCTTGCGACGATGTTCGGCTATGCGACCGATCTGCGCTCGATGACGCAGGGTCGCGCCACTTTCACGATGCAGTTCGACCGGTACGAGGAAGCGCCGCAGTCGGTCGCGGGCGAGATCGTCTCCGCGGCGCAGGGCTCGTAGCAAAGGAGAAGACGGAGGACACATGGCAAAGCAGAAGTTCGAGCGGAACAAGCCCCACCTCAACGTGGGCACCATCGGTCACATCGACCATGGGAAGACGACCCTGACCGCGGCGATCACGAAGGTGCTCGCGGAGCAGGGCACCAACACGAACGTGCGCTCGTTCGAGTCGATCGACAACGCGCCGGAGGAGAAGGCGCGGGGCATCACGATCAACACGTCGCACGTCGAGTACGAGACGGCGAACCGCCACTACGCGCACGTCGACTGTCCGGGGCACGCCGACTACATCAAGAACATGATCACGGGCGCCGCCCAGATGGACGGTGCGATCCTCGTGGTCTCGGCGGCTGACGGCCCCATGCCGCAGACGCGCGAGCACATCCTGCTCGCCCGCCAGGTCGAGGTTCCCTCGATCGTCGTCGCGCTCAACAAGGCCGACATGGTCGACGACCCCGAGCTGCTCGAGCTCGTCGAGATGGAGGTTCGCGAGCTGCTCTCCAAGTACGAGTTCCCGGGCGACGACATCCCGGTCATCAAGGTTTCCGCGCTCAAGGCGCTCGAGGGCGACGAGGAGTCGGTCAAGCAGATCCTCGAGCTCATGGAGGCCGTGGATTCCTACATCCCAGAGCCCGAGCGGGACGTCGACAAGCCGTTCCTCATGCCGATCGAGGACGTCTTCACCATCACGGGCCGCGGCACGGTCGTCACCGGCCGGATCGAGCAGGGCCAGATCAAGTCGGGCGACGAGGTCGAGATCGTCGGCATCCATCCCGAGACGGAGAAGACCGTCGTCACGGGTCTCGAGATGTTCAACAAGACCCTCGACTTCGCCCAGGCGGGCGACAACGCCGGCGCACTCCTGCGCGGTACGAAGCGCGAGGAGGTCGAGCGCGGTCAGGTGCTCGCGAAGCCGAGCTCAATCACGCCGCACACGGAGTTCAAGGCCGAGGTCTACGTCCTCTCGAAGGACGAGGGCGGACGCCACACGCCGTTCTTCAACGGCTACCGGCCGCAGTTCTACTTCCGCACGACGGACGTGACCGGCTCGATCAAGCTCCCGGAGGGCCAGGAGATGGTCATGCCGGGCGACAACACGAACATGGAGATCCAGCTCATCCAGCCGATCGCCATGGATCAGGGCCTGCGCTTCGCCGTCCGCGAGGGCGGCCGCACCGTCGGCGCTGGTGTTGTCACGGAGGTGCAGAAGTAAACGGCCGGCGCTTCGCTTGCCCGTTTAACGAGACGAAACGAGATAGCCATTAAATGCCTCAACAGAAGATCCGCATCCGGCTGAAGGCATACGACCATCAGCAACTCGACCGGTCTGCAGCGCAGATCGTCGATACGGCGCAGCGGTCCGGTGCGACCGTCACCGGACCGGTGCCCCTGCCCACCGAGAAGAACGTGTACACGGTGATCCGGAGTCCGTTCATCGACAAAGACTCCCGTGAGCACTTCGAGGTGCGCACGCACAAGCGCCTGATCGACATCCATTCGCCGACCCCGAAGACGGTCGACCAGCTGATGCGCCTCGACCTTCCGGCGGGCGTGGACATCGAGATCAAGCTCTGATGAAGGGAATCGTCGGCAAGAAGCTGGGCATGACGCAGGTCTTCGACCAGGAGACCGGCGTTCTCACGCCGGTCACGGTGATCCAGGCCGGGCCATGCCCGGTCGTCGCCGTGCGCACGGCTGATGCCGACGGTTACGACGCGGTCCAGCTCGCGTTCGATGCGGTGCCTGAAGGGAAGGTCTCCAAGCCGAAGCTGGGCCACTTGAAGAAGCACGGCGTCGGTCCGCACCGGAAGCTCGTCGAGATCCGCGGGCCGCACGAGCTCGCAGAGGGAGAGACCGTCACGGTCGAGGCTTTCGAGCCCGGCGACAAGGTGAAGGTCTCCGGCGTCTCGATCGGCAAGGGCTTCCAGGGGACGATCAAGCGTCACCGCTTCCACCGTGGGCCCGTCACGCACGGCTCTCACAACATCCGCAAGCCCGGTTCGATCGGAGCCTCTGCGACGCCTTCCCGCGTCTTCAAAGGCATCCGCATGGCCGGTCAGATGGGCGGCAAGCGGGTGACGCAGGTGGGTCTCACGGTCGTCGACCGCGATTCGGAGCAGAACCTGCTCCTCGTCAAGGGCGCCGTTCCCGGCCATCGCAATTCGCTGGTCGTCGTCAGCGAGGAGACGCGCTGATGGCTGCTCCGAAGGCACCGTTGCTCGACACATCCGGCAAGAAGACGAAGGACGTCACGCTGTCCGAGAACGTCTTCGCGGCCGACGTGAAGACACACCTCATCCACGAGGCCGTCCGCGCTGAGGCAGCTGCGGCACGCGCCGGCACGCAGTCGGCGAAGAGCCGCGGGTTCGTGGCGGGAGGACGTTCGAAGCCGTGGCGCCAGAAGGGCACAGGTCGCGCCCGCGCAGGTACGACTCGCGCGCCGCAGTGGACCGGCGGCGGTGTTGCCTTCGCGCCGCAGCCACGCAGCTACGCCCTCAAGGTGAACCGCAAGGCCCGGCGCTCGGCTCTTCGCGGCGCGCTCAGCCACCTCGCCGGGCGTTCGGCAATCGGGGTCATCGACGCGTCCAGCTTCAAGGAGCCGTCCACCCGCGCAGCCGCCGATCTCCTGGGGGGCTGGAGCAAGGAGCTGCCGATCGTTCTCATCGCCCAGCCTGAAGAGGAGGCGGTCGTGAAGTCGTTCCGCAACCTGGATCGGGTCATCGTGCTCGAGCCGTCCGAGCTCGAGGTCGGCGCGCTCGTGTGGGCGCGTTCCGTCATCGCGACGCAGGCCGCGCTCGAACGCGTACAGGAGATGGCGAGCTGATGCATTCCCGCGAAGTTCTCATCAGCCCGGTGGTCTCCGAGAAGAGCTACAGCCTCATCGAGGACAACAAGTACTCGTTCCGCGTCCACCCGAAGGCGCACAAGACGCAGATCCGCCAGGCCGTCGAGGAGCTCTTCGACGTCAAGGTCGAAGGGGTCAACGTCGTCCAGGTGCGCCCCAAGCCGAAGCGCCGCGGTTTCCATCGCGGGCAGAAGCCCGGCTGGAAGAAGGCCATCGTGCAGCTCCGCGAAGGCGACAAGATCGAGATCTTCGAGGGGGCGGCCGTCTAGATGGCTCTCCGCAAGTACAAGCCGACGTCTCCGGGACGCCGCTTCCGCTCCGTCTCGGCCTTCGACGACGTCACCAAGGCGGAGCCGGAGAAGAGTCTGCTGGAGCCGAGGAAGCGCAAGGGCGGCCGGAACAACCAGGGCCGCATCACCACGCGCCACCAGGGCGGCGGCCACAAGCGTCGCTACCGCGCAATCGATTTCAAGCGAACGAAGGACGGCGTGCCCGCGAAGGTCGCAGCTGTCGAGTACGACCCGAACCGCTCGGCACGCATCGCCCTCCTTCATTACGCAGACGGCGCGAAGAGCTACATCCTCGCGCCGGCCGGCCTGCGAGTGGGCCAGCTGCTCGAGTCGGGGCCAAACGCCGACATTCGTCCCGGCAACGCGCTTCCGCTCGCCAACATCCCGACCGGCACACTGGTGCACAACGTCGAGCTCCGGCCCGGCAAGGGAGGCCAGCTCGCGCGCAGCGCCGGCTTGGGTGTCCAGCTCGTTGCCAAGGACGAGGGCTTCGCGGTCCTTCGGCTTCCGTCGGGGGAGATGCGCCGCGTCCCGTTGAAGTGCCGTGCGACTGTCGGGCAGGTCGGTAACCTCGACCACGAGAACGTCTCGAGCGGGAAGGCCGGCCGGAGCCGCTGGCTGGGGAAGCGCCCGGCGGTGCGCGGGTCCGCGATGAACCCGGTCGACCATCCGCACGGAGGCGGCGAGGGCAAGTCGAAGGGCGGCCGCCATCCGGTGACCCCGTGGGGTGTTCCCACCCTCGGGAAGCGCACCCGCCGCAAGCACAAGGAATCCGACAAGTTGATCGTCCGCGGCCGCCGCCGCGGGAAGGAGCGCCGCTAGTTGTCCAGATCGTCCAAGAAAGGCCCCTGGGTCGAGGAACGGCTCATGGGCCGCATCAGCGAAATGAACGAATCCGGCCAGAAGCGTCCCGTGCGCACGTGGTCGCGCGCCTCGACGATCTTCCCGGAGATGGTCGGGCACACGATCGCGGTCCACGACGGCCGCAAGCACGTCCCCGTCTTCGTGACGGAGTCGATGGTCGGCCACAAGCTCGGTGAGTTCGCGCCCACGCGCACCTTCCGCGCGCACTCCGGCGATCGCAAGGTCGAGGTGAAGAGGAAGACCTAAATGACGGCTGCCTTGCTCACATCTCGCGCGCTCCACGGCGCTGCAACGCTTCGCGTCGCGCGCCTGGCGCGGGCGATCTGCTCGAAAGGCTGCCTCTAATGGCTGTCGCCGAGGAACCCCGCACACAGGTGCGCGCCGAGGCGCGCTACGTGCGCACGGCGCCGCGGAAGGCGCAGCTCGTGGCGGACCAGATCCGCGGCCGCACCGTGCCTGAGGCGCGCACGATCCTGGCTTTCATGACGCGCGACGCCGCGCGAGACATCGAAAAGGTCCTCTCGTCCGCGGCAGCCAACGCCGAGGCCAACCATGGCCTGATCGCCGACGAGATGTACGTCTCCGTGGCGACCGTGGGCGCCGGCCCCGTGCTCAAGCGCTGGCGCGCACGGGCGCGCGGCCGCGTGGCACGCATCCGCAAGCGCACCTGCCACATCACCATCGCGCTCACGCTTCCCGAGGGCGCTGTCATTCCTGCGCCGAAGCCGGTCCCGCCACCGCAACCGGTCGCCGAGGAAGAAGAGGCGCCGAAGCCCAAGCGCGCCCCGCGCAAGCAGGCAGAGGAGCCTGCTGCGGAGGAGGAGGCGCCGAAGCCGGCGCGCAAGCGGACACCCAAGCCCAAGGCAAAAACCGAAGAGCCGAAAGCCGAGAAGCCAAAGCCCAAGAGAACGACGACCCGTAAGAAGAAGACGGAGGACAGCTAGTGGGACAAAAAGTTCATCCCGGCGGCCTGCGGGTCGGCGTCATCCACGACTGGAAGTCGAACTGGTACACAGGCACGAAGGAGTTCCCGGAGTACCTGATCGAGGACGTCAAGATCCGCGACCACATCTACGGGAAGCTCGGGCACGCGGGCCTGTCGGACATCCTCATCAAGAAGGATAAGCAGCGCATCACGATTGACATCTACACGGCTCGCCCGGGCATCGTGATCGGCAAGTCGGGAGCCGAAGTGGACGCGCTGCGCCGCGACATCCACGGGATGACGCATAAGAACGTCCACATCAACATCAACGAGATCAAGCGGCCCGAGCTCGACGCCAAGCTCGTCGCCCAGTCGATTGCAGAGCAGCTGGAGAACCGCGTCAGCTTCCGCCGCGCGATGAAGCGCTCGCTTGCCTCGGCGATTCGGTCCGGCGCCCAAGGGGTCAAGATCACCTGCGGCGGACGGCTCGGAGGAGCCGAGATGTCTCGCTCGGAGACCTACTCCGAAGGCCGCGTGCCGCTGCACACCTTGCGCGCCGACATCGACTACGGCTTTGCCGAGGCCAAGACGACCTTCGGCCGCATCGGCGTCAAGGTCTGGATCAACAAGGGCGAGATCATGCCCGAGGGCTTCGACACCGGACGCGACACGGGTGCTTCAGGTCGCCTTGGGGAACAGGACCAGGCGCGCCGCAAGGGCGGCCGTAGCCGTGAGGGGCTCGGAGCAGCCGCCGGCGAAGGTGGCCGCCGCCGCTCGTCCGACCGCGAGGGTCTCGGCCCGGTACGCCAGCGCCGCCGCGGCGGGGGCGGAGGAGGGGACCGACGCCGTAGGCCTGCCCCGCAGCAGGCGACCGAGCAGCCGCAGCAGGCGACCGAGCAGCCGCAGCAGGAGGTCCCAGCCGCCGAGGAAGCACCGGAGGCAACCACCCCCGAGCAGCAGGTCGACCAACCGGTCGCCAGCGAAGAGTCGGAGGTTGACAGCTGATGCTGATGCCCAAGAAGACGAAGTTCCGCAAGCAGCAGCGCGGACGCATGCGCGGGGTCGCCAAGGGGCAGCAGCAGGTCCATTTCGGCGACTACGGGCTCAAGGCGATCGAGCCGGGTTGGATCACCAACCGGCAGATCGAGGCTGCCCGTATCGCGATGACGCGCCACATCAAGCGCGGCGGCAAGGTCTGGATCAACGTCTTTCCGGACAAGCCCGTGACGCAGAAGCCCGCCGAGACTCGCATGGGCTCCGGCAAGGGCTCTCCGGAACACTGGGTCGCCGTCGTCAAGCCCGGCCGCGTCCTCTTCGAGCTGTCCGGCGTGCCGGAGTCGCTCGCCAAAGAGTCCATGCGGCTTGCCGGCATGAAGCTGCCGATCAAGACCAAATTCGTCAAGCGGGAGGCCGATCTCTTTGAGGGCTAGGGAGTTGAGAGAGCTGTCCGACGAGGAGCTCGAGCGGCGCCTCGCCGAAAGCCGAGAGAACCTGTTCAACCTGCGCTTTCAGATGGCGACGGGGGCGCTCGAGAACACGGCGCGTATCGGCCTCGCGAAGCGCGACATCGCCCGCATCCTGACGATTCAGGCCGAGCGAGTTAACACGCTGGAGAGAAGGTAGATGGGAAGAGCGAGAAAGAAGCCGGAAGAAGAAGCGGCAACAACTGAAGAGACTCCGACTCCCGAGGCGGAAGCCGAGGAGAAGCCGAAGAAGCGCGCCCCTCGCAAGAAGAAGGAGGAGGAGGAGGCGACGGCTCCGACTGCCGAGGAGAAGCCGAAGGCGAAGCGCGCTCCGCGCAAGAAGAAGGAGGAGCCCGTCGCAGAGGAAGCTCCCGCGGAGGAGGCCGTGGCGGAGGAGCCGGCGGCGGAGGAGCCCGTAGCGGAGGAAGCTGCGGAGCCCGAGCCCGCGCCTGAAGAGGAGGCCGCACCGGCAGACGAGGCGGCACCGGAGCCCGTCGCGGAGGAGGAGCCCGCGCCCGAAGAGGCACCTGCGGAAGAGCCGGTGGCCAAGGAGGCTCCGGCGGAAGAGCCCGTCGCCGAAGAAGCACCTGCGGCGGAGCCGGTTGCTGAAGAGACTCCGGCGGCAGAAGAGGCGCCTCCGGCGGAGCCGGTTGCTGAAGAGGCTCCGGCCGAGGAGGCTCCAGCCGCGGACGAACAGGCCCCCGCGCCGGAAGCCGAAGTTGCAGTGGCTCCCGAAGTGCCAACGAAGAAAAAGAAGAAGCGCCTTCCGCGCTCGCAGCGCCGGCAGCGCACGAAGCCCGTGCGCGAGCGCCCTGCGCAGCGGAAGCCGATCACCCGGCTGCCGAAGCCTGAGCGCGTCCGCGGCCAGCGCAAGGAGCGCCGTGGAGTCGTCGTCTCGGCGGCGATGGACAAGACGATCGTCGTCCGCGTCGACACCGTGAAGCCGCATCCCGTCTACAAGAAGATCGTCCGGCGCTCGCACAAGTTCCACGCCCACGACGAGGGCAACGTCGCGAAGAACGGCGACGTCGTGCGCATCGTCGAAACGCGGCCGTTCTCGAAGACGAAGACCTGGCGCCTGGCGCAGGTGTTGGAGGAAGCCAAATGATTCAGCAGGAGTCCCGTCTGCGCGTCGCCGACAACACGGGCGCCCGCGAGCTCCTCTGCATCCGTGTGGTCGGAGGCTCTCACCGCCGCTACGCGCGCGTCGGCGACGTCATCGTCGGCACGGTGAAGACGGCCACGCCCCAGGGCACGATCAAGAAGGGCGAGGTCGTGAAGGCCGTCGTCGTCCGCACGCGCAAGCCGTTCGGGCGCGACGACGGCACGTCGATCGCCTTCGACGAGAACGCCGCCGTGATCATCGACAACCAGAACAACCCGCGAGGCACGCGGATCTTCGGGCCGGTCGCCCGTGAGCTGCGGGAGAAGAACTTTATGAAGATCGTCTCGCTCGCCCCGGAGGTCCTCTGATGGCTCAAGGAATGAAAGTACGCAAGGGCGACCTCGTGCAGGTACTGGCCGGAAAGGACAGAGGCAAGCAGGGCCGCATCATCGAGGCCGACCCGGCCAAGCGGCGCGTGATCGTCGAGAACCTCAACATCGTCAAGAAGCACCGCAAGCCGCGGCCGATGAAGGACTCGAGCCGGATGGGGCAGACGCAGATCCAGCCGGGCGGAGTCATCGACATCGCCTCACCGCTGCCAGTCTCCAACGTCATGCTCGTCTGCCCGACGTGCAACCGGCCAACGCGCGTCGGCTACGAGTACCGCGAAGACGAGAAGGGCCGCCGCGTGAAGGTGCGCGTCTGCAGGCGGTCCGACTGCGGGGAGGTGCTCGACAGGTAATGGCGCGTCCGCGTAAGGCACCGCAGAACGGCAACGGGTACCGCCCGCGCCTGAAGGGGCGCTTCGACGGCGAGGTGCGCGGTCGCCTGAAGGAGCAGTTCTCCTTCAGCTCGCCCATGCGCGTCCCGCGCGTCGAGAAGATCACGCTGAACATGGGCGTGGGGGACGCGAAGGTCAACGCGCGCGCCCTCGACAAAGCGATGGACGAGCTGACGCTCATCGCCGGGCAGCGCGCCCAGATGACGCGCGCCAAGAAGTCGATCGCAGGTTTCAAGATCCGCGAAGGCATGCCGATCGGCGCCAAGGTGACGCTGCGCGGCGACCGCATGTGGGAGTTCCTGGACCGGCTCGTGTCGATCGCGCTCCCGCGGATCCGCGACTTCCGCGGGCTCTCCCCGGCGAGCTTCGACGGGCGCGGCAACTACTCGCTCGGGGTCCGCGAGCAGATCATCTTCCCGGAGATCGATTACGACGACGTGGAGACCATCCGCGGCCTCGACGTCACCATCACGACCACCGCCCAATCCGACGAGGAGGCGCTTGCGCTGCTGCGCGAGCTCGGCCTCCCGTTCCGCGACGAGGCGTAAAGGAGCTATTGCATGGCGAAGAAGAGCCTGATCGCAAAGGCAGCCAGGCTGCAGAAGTACAAGACGCGCCAGTACACGCGCTGTAACCGCTGCGGCCGGCCGCGCGCGGTCTACCGCAAGTTCGGCCTGTGTCGGATCTGCCTGCGCGACCTCGCCCACGAAGGCGTCGTACCGGGCATGACCAAGTCGAGTTGGTGAGGCTGATGCACACCGATCCAGTCGCAGACATGCTCGCCCGCATCAAGAATGCCAACAAGGCGCTCCACGAGACCGTGGAGATGCCCTCGTCGCGGATGAAGCAGGAGATCGCCCGCCTCCTGAAGGAGGAGGGCTACATCAAGGACTTCCGCGTCGACAAGGGCGATTCGTTCGATACCCTCGTGGTGGAGCTCAAGTTCGGCAAGAATCGCGAGCGGATCATCACGGATCTGAAGCGGGTCTCGAAGCCGGGCCGCCGGGTCTACGCGCAGAAGGACCGCCTCCCGCGCGTGCTGGGTGGCATGGGCACGGCGATCATGTCCACCTCGAACGGCCTCGTCACGAGCCGCCGCGCGCAGGAGCTCGGCGTGGGCGGCGAAGTTGTGTGCTTCATCTGGTAGCTATGACTGCAGCCCCCTTTCTCACATCTCGCACTCTCCGGCTCGCTGCAAAGCGTCGCGTCGCTGCGTCCTCAGTCGCACCCGTAGCCTCCGGCTACGCGCGCTCCCTGCGTCCTTGCGACGCTCGCTTTTCGCGGTCGGCGAGCACGATCTGCTCGAAAGGTGACTGCTAATGAGTCGAATCGGAAAAAGCCCAATCCCTCTCCCCGCCGGCGTATCGGTGTCGATCTCCCCTGGGCGCGTGATGGTGAACGGGCCGCTGGGCGAGCTGACTCAGCGGGTGCCGCAGCGAATCACCGTCGAGCAGGCTGACGGGGAGCTGCTCGTCAAGCGTCCGACCGAGCGCGGGGAGGACCGCGCGCTGCACGGGCTCACGCGCTCGCTTGTCGCGAACATGGTCGAGGGCGTCACGAAGGGTTTTTCGAAGACGCTCGAGATCCAGGGAGTGGGCTACCGGGCCTCGCTGCGCGGAACCGACCTCGAGCTGAACGTCGGCTTCTCGCATCCGGTCGTCAAGAAGGCGCCCGAGGGAATCACCTTCGAAGTGCCTGCCCCGAACCAAATCGTCGTGAAGGGAATCGACAAGCAGCAGGTCGGGCAGGTCGCAGCCGAAGTGCGCGCGGTCCGGCCGCCCGAGCCGTACAAGGGCAAGGGAATCCGCTACGAGGGCGAGTACGTGCGCCGCAAGGTCGGGAAGCGGGCTTAAATGGCGGCCCCCTTCCTCACATTCCACGCGCCCGGGCTCGCTGCAACGCGTCGCATCGCCATGTGCTCGGTCGCGTCCGTAGCCTCCGGCTACGAACGCTCCCTGCGTCCTTGCGCTGCTCGCGTTTCGCAGCCTGTGCGGGCGACCTGCTCGGAAGGTGACCGCTAGTGCCGACGCTTACTGTCAGACAAGCTCGTGCGCGCCGTCATCACCGCGTGCGCCGTCGCATTCACGGAACGGCGGAACGGCCGCGCCTGGTCGTCTTCCGGTCCATCAAGGGCATCGAGGCCCAGCTCGTGGACGACATCGCCGCGAAGACAGTGGCTTCTGCGAATCACGTGCAACTGAAGAAGACATTCAAGGGCACCAAGAGCGAGCAGGCCGCGGAGGTCGGGAAGCTGCTGGCTGCGGCTGCGAAGAAGGCCGGCGTCGAGTCGGTCGTCTTCGACCGTGGTGGCTATCTCTACCACGGGCGCGTCAAGGCCCTCGCCGATGCGGCCAGAGAGGAAGGACTGAGGTTTTGAGCACCGTTGAACGTCAGGTCGAGCGCAACCTCGAATACGAATCGCGTGAGCTCAAGGAGCGCGTGGTCGAGATCAACCGCGTCGCCAAGGTCGTCAAGGGCGGTCGGCGCTTCTCGTTCACTGCGCTGGTCGTGATCGGCGACGAGGTCGACCGCGTCGGCGTCGGCTACGGGAAGGCGCGCGAGGTTCCGCTCGCGATCTCGAAGGCCGTCGACGACGCAAAGAAGAATCTCTTCCAAGTGCCGAAGAAGGGCACGACGATCACGCATGAGGTGCTCGGGCGATCCGACGCGGCCCGCGTCCTCCTGCGCCCCGCAAGTGAGGGAACCGGAGTCATCGCCGGTGGCGGCGTGCGTGCCGTGCTCGAGCTCGCGGGCGTCCGGGACATCCTCGCCAAGAGCCTCGGCAACCCGAATCCGATCAACCTGCTGAAAGCGACGGTCGACGGTCTCCGGAACCTGCGGCGGCCCGAGGAGGTTGCCCAGAAGCGCGGTAAAGCGGTTCATGAAGTCTTGTTCCCACGAAAGGACAAGGAGGCTGAGGTTTCTTCCGAGGAAACAGCGTCAGCTGTTTCCGAGGCTGGAGCGTCAGCTGTTTCCGAGGATGAAGTTGAAGATCACCCAGACGCGTAGCCAGATCGGCCAGACCCAGAAGCACCGCGGCACGCTGCGTGCGCTTGGCCTGGGCAAGATCGGCCGCTCCGTCGAGCGCGAGGACACGCCGGAGACCCTCGGTATGCTGAGAAAGGTCCGTCACCTCGTCAGGGTCGACGAGGAGTAGTCATGGCCACCGAGGAAGAACTCAGCCTTTCGACGCTCAAGCCGGCGCAGAAGCGACGCGCGCGCAAGCGCGTGGGCCGCGGCCTGGGCTCGGGCAAGGGCCGCTACTCCGGCCGTGGGATCAAGGGCCAGAAGGCACGCGCCGGCTCGCACAAGATGCGCCCGGGATTCGAGGGCGGTCAAATGCCGATCTACATGCGGCTGGGGAAGCAACGCGGTCCCTACTCCAAGGACGCAATGCCGATCGGCCCGCACCGCACGTCCACGATCCCCGTCAATCTGCGCGACCTCGACCGCGCCTTCGACGAAGGAGCGGAGGTGACCCTCGAGGCTCTTGTCGACAAGGGGCTGATCAAGAACACGCGCACCGACGTGAAGATCCTCGGCCAGGGCGACCTGAAGAAGAAGCTGACCGTGACGGCGCACTCGTTCTCTGCGTCCGCACGCGAGAAGATCGAGAAGGCGGGCGGCACCGCCACGGCGCTCCGCGAGCCGGTGGTCAAGAAGCGCAAGGTTCGCAAGGCGAAGCCGGTGGCCGAGGAAGAGCCGAAGGACGAGGAGGCAACCGAGCAAACGCCCGTGGCTGAACAAGCGAAAGAGCCGAAAGAGCCGAAAGAGCCGGAAGAGGCTCCGTCCGAGGAATCGGCGGATGCCGATTCTGAGGAATAAAGCATGCTCTCCTGGCTGACGAATGCGTGGCGGGTCCCGGAGCTTCGCCATCGCGTCCTCTTCACCGCGATGATCCTGGCCTTCTACCGGCTGGGGAGCTGGATCCCGGTCCCCGGGGTCAACTCACAGGCGATCGAGGACTACTTCAACGGCCAGCGCGGCACCATCCTCGGCCTGCTCAACATCTTCTCGGGCGGCGCGCTGGGCCAGTTCGCCCTGTTCGCGCTCGGGATCATGCCCTACGTCACGGCCTCGATCATCCTCCAGCTGATGACGGTCGTCATCCCGAAGCTCGAGCAGCTGCAGAAGGAGGGCGAGGCCGGCTACGCCAAGATCAACCAGTACACGCGCTACCTCACCGTTGTCCTCGCGGCGCTCCAGGCGGCCGGGTACACGTACCTCTTCAACCGGCAGATCCCGAGCTTCGAGCTGAACGCGGGCCGGTTCGTCCTCATCGTGGTCTCGCTTGCCGCAGCCACCACGCTCCTCATGTGGATGGGGGAGCTGATCACCAAGCGCGGCATCGGCAACGGAATCTCGCTGCTGATCTTCGCGTCGATCCTCTCGAACCTTCCCGGCGGAATCCGCGCCTGGTACAACGGCCAGCCATTCGAGCGCGTCATGTTCCCGGTGCTCGCGCTCGCGATCATTGTCGCGGTCGTGTTCGTCCAGGAAGGCCAGCGGCGCATCCCGATCCAGTACGCGAAGCGGATGGTGGGGCGGCGGATGACCTCGGGCGGCTCGACCTACATGCCGCTGCGCGTGAACATGGCCGGGGTCATCCCGATCATCTTCGCAGCCGCGATCATGGCCTTCCCGCCCACGGTCGCTCAGTTCTTTCCGCAGACGCAGAGCTTCATCAACGAGCACTTCACGCCCACCGACTGGACGTACCTGCTCCTCCAGGGCTCCTTGATCGTGATCTTCACGTACTTCTACACGGCGGTGCAGTTCAATCCGGTCGACCAGGCGGACAACCTGCGCAAGTACGGGGGTTATATCCCCGGCATTCGCCCCGGCCCGCCGACCGCGCAGTACCTCGACCGCGTTCTCACGCGCCTGACGCTCCCCGGGTCGCTCTACCTCGCCCTCGTCGCCACCCTGCCGACGCTCTTCATACGTTACGGTGGCTTCTCGCAGGCAACGCACAGAGCCCTCGGAGGAACGTCGATCCTTATCGTGGTGGGCGTCGCACTCGACACCATGCGCCAGATGGAGTCGCAGATGATGATGCGCCACTACGAAGGCTTCCTGAAGTAGGAGGTCCTTTTGCCGCTCGACATCATGATCCTGGGCCCGCCAGGGGCCGGCAAAGGCACTCAGGCCGAGCTGATCTCGGAGGAGGCCGGCATCCCGCACATCAACACGGGCGACATGTACCGCGCGGCTGTGGCCGCGGGAAACGATCTCGGGGCCAAGGTGAAGCCGTACATGGACAAGGGCGAGCTCGTCCCTGACGAGCTGACGATCGCGGTCGTCCGAGAACGGCTGTCACGGTCGGATGTCGTGGACGGCTCCGTGCTCGAGGGCTTCCCGCGCACGTTGCCGCAGGCGGAGGCTCTAGACGAAATCCTGGCCGAGATGGAGCGCGAGCTCTCAGTCGTGCTCCACTTCCAGCTCTCCGAGGAGCTGGCGGAGCAGCGCCTGCTCAAGCGGGCCCTCGAGCAAGGCCGCGAGGACGACACGCCCGAGATCATCCACCGGCGCATGGAGACGATGCGGATTCCCGACGAGCTCGTCGAGTACTACCGGGCGAAGGGAATCCTGGTCGGCATCCATGCCGAGCGAACGATCGAAGAGGTCTTCGCCGAAGTTCAGCAGGTCTTGCAGGCTGCCGCAGCGCGATGATCATCCGGAAGTCCGCGAAGGAGATCGACAAGATGGCGAGCGCAGGTCGCGTGGTTGCTGACACGCTCGCGCTCCTGGGCGAAGCCCTGCGGCCCGGGATGACCACGCGTGAGCTCGACGCCCTCGCGGAGGAGTACATCCGCTCGCGCGGCGGAGTCCCGACCTTCAAGGGCTACCACGGCTTCCCGGCCTCGATCTGCACCTCGCCGAACTCGATGGTCGTCCACGGGATCCCCGGCGAGTACACGATCGAGGACGGCGACCTCATCACCGTCGACGTTGGCGTCACGCTGGGCGGCTTCGTGGCGGACTCCGCTTACACCTTTGCCGTCGGCGAGATCGACGACGAGGCGCAGCGCCTTCTCGACGTCTGCCAGGCGGCGCTCGAGGCCGGGATCGAGCAGGCCCGCGCCGGCAACCACATCGGTGACATCTCCGCCGCCGTCCAACGCACGACCGAAGAGGCGGGCTTCTCCGTCGTCCGGTCGCTCGTCGGGCACGGAATCGGGCGCTCGATGCATGAGGAGCCTCAGATCCCCAACTGGGGTGAGCCCGGGCGGGGGCCCGAGCTGGCTCCCGGCATGACGCTCGCGATCGAGCCGATGATCAACGCCGGCTCGGCGGACGTCGTCGTCGCCGAGGACCGCTGGTCGATCTCGACCGAGGACGGCTCACTTTCGGCTCATTTCGAGCACACGGTCGCCGTCACCGAGGACGAGCCGCGCATCCTCACGTTCGCCGAAGTCCGGGTCTGAGCGGCTTTTGCTACTCTGAACGGTCGCGGCCGAGCCGAGCTTTGCCGTGGCTTGGCGACCGCCACCTAACTATGAAAGTCAGAGCTTCCGTCAAACCGATGTGTGACCGCTGCCGCGTGATCAAGCGGCACGGAAAAGTGCTGGTCATCTGCACCAATCCGCGGCACAAGCAGCGACAGGGCTAAGGAGAAGAATTGGCACGAATTGCAGGAGTAAACCTTCCGCGCGACAAGCGACTCGAGGTCGGCCTGACCTACATCTTCGGCATCGGGCCGTCGACCGCGCGCAAGGTCTGCAAGGAGACGGGTCTGTCCTGCGACGAGAAGGTGCGCGATCTCACCGATCCGGAGATCACGAAGCTCCGCAACTACATCGATTCCAGCCTCCAGGTGGAGGGTGACCTGCGGCGCGAGCGCTCGCAGGCGATCAAGCGCCTGCAGGAGATCGGTGCTTACCGCGGGGTCCGTCACCGGCGCGGACTTCCGGTGAACGGCCAGCGCACCAAGACGAACGGTCGCACACGCAAGGGCCCGAAGAAGACCGTCGGGCGCGGCAAGAAAGTCCCGCAGAAGACCTGATAGATGGCGCCTCCTAGGAAAGCTCCAGCCTCCAAGGGCCGCGCGCGCCGCCGCGTGAAGAAGAACATCGCCATCGGCCAGGCGCACATCAAGACGTCCTTCAACAACACGATCGTCACGCTGACGGACAAGGACGGCGCCGTGATCGCGTGGGAGAGCGCGGGGTCCGCAGGCTTCAAGGGCTCGCGCAAATCGACTCCCTTCGCTGCTCAGGTGACGGCCGACGCATGCGCTCGCAAGGGCATGGAGCACGGCCTCCAGAAGGTGGAGGTCTTCGTCAAAGGCCCAGGCTCGGGCCGCGAGACGGCCATCCGCTCGTTGCAGGCCGCCGGGCTCGAGATCCTCGGCGTCAAGGACGTTTCGCCGCAGGCCCACAATGGCGTTCGCCAGAAGAAGCGGAGGCGCGTCTAGTGGCACGCTCCCTCGGACCCAAGTGCAAGCTCTGCCGCCGCGAGGGGATGAAGCTCTTCCTCAAAGGCGAGCGCTGCCTAACCGAGAAGTGCGCGGTCGAGCGGCGCAGCTATCCGCCGGGAGAGCACGGCCGCGGGCGCATCAAGCAGTCGGAGTACCTCCTGCAGCTGCGCGAGAAGCAGAAGGCTCGCCGCTATTACGGCATCCTCGAGAAGCAGTTCCGGAACTACTACGACAAGGCCGCCAAGCGCTCCGGCATCACCGGCGAGGAGCTCTTGCGGATGCTCGAGACGCGCCTCGACAACGTCGTCTACCGGCTCGGCTTCGCGGCTTCGCGGGCGCAGGCGCGCCAGCTCATCCGCCACGGCCACTTCCAGGTCAACGGCCGCCGCGTGAACATCCCGAGCTTCCAGGTGAAGGCCAACGACATCGTCGCCATGAAGTCGGGCAGCCCGGTCGAGCAGGTCATCCGCGACGCCACTGACCTCACGGCTTCGGTCGCTCCCTGGCTCCAGGCCGACCACGACAACCTCACGGGCAAGGTGCTGAAGATGCCCGAGCGCGCGGACATCGACACGCCGGTACAGGAATCGCTCATCGTCGAGCTCTACTCGAAGTAAAGGAAGGCATGGCTACCAGAACGACTCTCATGGATTTTCAGGTGCCGAAGATCACCCACGAAGAGGTGAACGAGGACCGTGGCGTCTTCGTCATCGAGCCTCTCGATCGGGGCTTCGGCTACACGTTCGGCAACTCCTTGCGCCGCGTGCTGCTCTCGTCCCTCGAGGGTGCTGCGGTGACCTCGGTGAAGATCGAGGGCGTCGCCCACGAGTTCACCACGCTCAAGGGCGTGCGCGAGGATGTCACCGACCTCATCCTCAACCTCAAGAACCTCATCTGCCGGTTGCACGGCGACTCCCCCGAGATCGAGGTGCGCCTCGACAAGAAGGGACCAGGCGCCGTCACGGCCGCGGACATCGAGGCTCCTGCCGACCTCGAGATCCTCAACCCGGACCTCGAGATCGCGAACCTGTCCGACAAGGGCCGGCTGGAGATCACGCTGACGATCGGCCGCGGGCGCGGCTACGTGCCCGCAGAGCTGAATCGCGGTCCTGAGCACACGATCGGCGTCATCCCTGTCGACTCGATCTTCTCGCCCGTCCGGCGTGTTTCCTACGAGGTCGAGGCGGCTCGTGTCGGTCAGCGCACCGACTACGACAAGCTGACCCTCGACGTCACGACGGACGGGTCGCTTTCGCCGCGCGACTCGATTGGCCAGGCCGCCGAGATCCTCATCCGCCAGCTCGCTATCTTCACCGACCTCGAGCGCATCGAGGGCTTCGGGGAGACGGTCGGCGAGGCCGAGACGGAGGTGCCACAGGCCCACGGGATGGAGAATTTCCCGATCGAGGAGCTCGAGCTCGGCGTACGCAGCTACAACTGCCTGAAGCGCGTCGGCATCGAGACGATCGGCGACCTCGTCTCCAAGACCGAGACCGAGCTGGCCGCCATTCCGAACTTCGGCAAGAAGTCGATCGAGGAAGTCCGCGAGACGCTCGAGGCGCACGGGCTCACGCTCCGCGAGGAGTGATTGAAGCGATCCCCTCGCTCACAGCTCGGGGCCGCCGCGATGCTGCA
>DASXSE010000032.1:0-3034 GCA_036506175.1 Gaiellaceae bacterium | reverse complement strand
CGGAAGAAGGTGACGCGGGCGCTCCCGTCGAGGTCGCCTAGGAGCAGTCTCGCTTCCTCGGCAACGTCCGCCTCCGTCTCGCCGGGAATGGTGCGACGCTCAGCCCGGAGGAGGCAGCGATCGGGGTAGGTAGACAGCTCGACCCCGCCTTCGATGATGGAGGCATGCAGCGAGCCGGTGCCGAGAAGAGAGTGCGGTTCTCGTTCACGCAGCGCCCGATCGTGCCCCTCCAGTGCGACGAGGACCGCCCCCATGCGTGCGATCGCGTCCTCGCCCAGATCCGGCCGGGAGCCGTGGGCGGCATGCCCGTGCGTCTCGAGGTCGATCCAGGCAAAACCCTTGTGCGCGATGGCGAGGCGCTCTTCGGTCGGCTCCGCGACGATGGCCGCGTCCGCCCGGTATCGCTCCGCGATCGCGGCCGACCCGATGCTTGCGACCTCCTCGTCGCAGACGGCTGTGACGATGACGTCTCCACGCAACCCGGTTTCGGCAGCCTCGGCTCCCGCGAGCATGATCGCGGCGAGGCTGGACTTCATGTCGTAGGCGCCGCGTCCGTAGAGGCGGCCGTTCTCGAGGCGTGGTTTCCAGCCGTCCTCCATTACTGCGACTCCGACCGTGTCCATGTGTGCGTTCAGAAGGAGCGACCGCCCACCGCCAGAACCGCGGGCGGTGCCGACGACGTTGAAGCGGCCCGGAGCGACCTCTGAGGTCTCGACCTCGAGGCCAGCCTGCTCGAGCCAGCCCGCGACAAACTCCGCGATTTCCCTCTCCCCCGCACCGCCCGGTACGAGGTCCGGGTTGACGGAGTCGATCGCGACGAGCTCGGTAGTGAGCTCAATAAGGTTGGACAAACTCCACCGGCGCGCCGTCCACTTCGATAAAGGCGACTCGTACCTCGCCAAAGACGTCGAACGGCTCAGCGATCACGCGGCGCCCGTCAATTGCGTCCTCGAGCACGTCGACCTTGTAGGCCACGTGGGGAACCGTGCGCACGAGCTCGGCCTCGGGGCTTCCGTCCTCGTACCAGAGCCATTCGACCCGGTACGGGTGGTCGCGCGGGCTCGTCAGCCAGACCTTCTTCGATTCGAGAAAGCGCATCCCGTCGCGCTTCGTCCGGGCGGGAATCCCGATGTGGTCGAACTCCACGCCGCGATCTTAGTGCCCCGCCCGGGAACGCCCACCGGCCTCCTGAGCGGCTGCAAAGCTTCGTCAGCCGTCGTCCTCGGTCGCCCCCGTACTTACAACCGGTACGCGGGCTCCCTGCGTCCTAGGCTGACTCGCCTTTCGCGCGCCAGAAGCGACGGTAGCGCCCCCAGGCGAGGCACCTATTCCGCCGCGACTTCCTCCCTCTCGGGCTCCTGCTCGATGAACTCGACCTCGAGGCGCTCGATTCGCGGCCCGTCGACGTCCAGGACCTGGAAACGGAGACCGTCATGGAGGACCTCGTCGCCCGTCTCGGCTGCGCGGCCGAGCGCGCCGAAGACGAAGCCGGCGACGGTGTGGTAGTCGTCCTGCGGCAGTTCTGCGCCGAACTGCTCGTTGAAGTCGTCGATCGGGAAGGTGCCGTCGATGCGGATGCGGCCGTCGTCGAGGCGCTCGACCGACTCGTCGGGGAGGTCGTATTCGTCCTCGATCTCGCCCACGATCTCCTCGAGGAGGTCTTCGAGCGTGACGAGGCCCTCGAAGGAGCCGTACTCGTCGAGGACGATGGCCATGTGCTGGTTCGCCCGCCGGAATTCGGCGAGCATCGCGGCCAGATCCTTCGTCTCCGGAACGACGTGCGCTTCGCGCACGAGTGAGCCGATGTCGACGTTGTCGATGCCCTGGTCGTAAAGGGCCTTGAAGAGGTCGCGAACGTGGAGGACTCCGAGGATCTCGTCCAGCGAGCCGCGGTAAACGGGGTAACGGGTGTAGGGAGAGTCGATCACCGCTGCGAGGGCCTCGTGCGGCGGTAGGTCGATCGAGAGTGCGACGACCTCGGGCCTCGGAACCATCACCTCGTGGACTTCCTTGTCCGCGAAGTCGAAGACCTTGTAGAGCATCTCCTCCTCGTGCTCCTCGATCGCGCCGGTCTCCTCGGCGGCGGCGACCAACATCCGGATCTCCGCTTCGTCGGCAGTGATGACGCCCGCTGGGGCCGGCGTGATCCCGAACGTGCGGTTGAAGAGATTCGTCGACGCCTGGAGCAACGACACGATCGGATACGTGCCGAGGCGGAAGAGCTCGAGCGGCCAGGCGACCCAGAGCGCGATCGTCTCCCTGTACGAGAGCGCGAGCGCCTTCGGCACGAGCTCGCCGAGGGTCACGTGGAGGTACGTGATGATGGCGAACCCGAGGATCAATGCCAACGTGGTCGCGAGGATCGGATCGAAGAAGCTGGCGAGCAGGGGCTCGCCGACGGCTCCGAGCAGGATCGAGAAGACGGTGACGCCGAGCTGGGACGTGGCGATGAAGCGCACCGGGTCGTCGATCAGCCGAACCGCGATGCCGGCTCTCCGCGAGCCCGCATCCGCGAGCTCGCTCAGACGCGAGCGGCGCGCGGTCACGAGCGAGTATTCAGCCGTGACGAAGAACGCGTTCCCCAGAACGATCAGGAGAACGGCGACTAGCTCTAGGAAAATGGTCACGCCCCGTCTCCCGGGGCGCTGGTACTAGGCGGGATTTCGTCCAACTCTTGCGTCTGAGGATAGCGCACGGCCCAGAGCGTGTTCCCAGCGACGTAGGTTTCAAGCGGGTTCAGGCGTTCGTCGAGGAGCGCAAGATCGGCCCTGTAACCGGGTGCCAGCCGGCCGCGGTCAGTCAGCCCTAGCAACCGTGCGGGCACCAGGCTTGCCATCGTCGCGGCTTCCGCCAAGCCGAAACGGGCCATGCGGGCGACGAGGCCGCATCCGGTGCGGTCTCCTCCCCCCAACCGGTTGTCGGCCAGAACCGGCGTGCGGACGAAGTCGCTCGTGAGCGCGATTCGCTGTGGGCCGGCGAGGCGAACCGTGAGCTCCTCGATTGCCGGGTGGAGATGACGCCCGTCGGCGATCAG
>DASXSE010000031.1:0-2120 GCA_036506175.1 Gaiellaceae bacterium | reverse complement strand
ACTTGCAGCAATGCCCCGCAAGTCCGTCTACAGGGCGGTCGCGGACATCGACCGCGAGGCGCTTGCCGAGTTCCAGGCCGGGATCCGCAAGCGCTACACCGACGAGCAGATCCTCGCCGAGCTGAAGCAATCCGCAGAGCGGCTGGGGCGCTCGCCGACAATGCGGGAGTTCGCGGCCGACTCGAAGACGACCGTGCATCCACAGACGGTGATCGAGCACTTCGGCAGCTGGAACCGCGCCAAGCGCAAGGCCGGGCTCGTCCCGCGCCGCTTCGCCACCCGCGAGGAGCTGCTTGCTCTGCTCCAGGAGCTGGGAAAGGAGCTTGGGCGCGTGCCGACCGCGCGGGACATCGACGAACACCGCGGCAAGCTGCCGTCGAAGTCGCTCTACTGGCACACCTTCGGCTCGCTCACGAACGCGCTGCGCGAGGCCGGCTTCGACGTGCCAGTGGGGGAGGAGCGGCTAGAGCGGGCGCTCGACCAGGCGGTCAACCTCTCGAGGAAGGTCGGCCGTCTGCCGAAGTTCGCGGACTGGACCGCAGCACGCAAGGCCGACGACACCATGCTCACCGAGTGGCAGATCTATCGGATGTTCGACGCCAGGCGCGGGGCCTGGTCGACGTTCCAGTTCCTCGTGCGGGAGCGGTTACGCGAAGCCGGGATCGACGTGGCCGCCGACGGGACGATCGGCTAAGCCGACCGCCTGCGGCGCTCGGCTAGTGAGCGGCTGCGGCCAGGATCGCCAGCCGCTTCAGGCACAATGCCGCCTCTTTTGGAGCGCGCACGGGCGGCAGCGGCGCATCTTCGAAGCGGCGGTCCGGGTTGAATCGCTTTCGGCTGGTCTCGCGGCCGAGCTCGAGCTGGACGAGGGTGCCTTCCTCGAGCTCGTCCATCTCCAGCTTCACGCCGAGGAAGCGCTCCACGACCTCGAGCCCGAGCTTTGTCGATGCGAAGAACACGCCGTCGTCGCCGGCGCCAAGCCAGACCGGACGGCCGACGCCGCGCGCAACCGAGATCGCGTTCTCGCGGCGCTCGTCGATCCAGGCGGTTGCCATTGAGCCGCGGAGGGCCTCGAGCGCCTCGGCGGCACCCTCGGAGTGGGCGGCGACGGCGAAGATCGCCTCGGAATCGACCGTCATTCCGGGCTCTCGCCGGGCGCAGTCGTGGTCGGCGAGCAACTCGTCGTCGTTGTGGATGACCCCGTTGTGAATGCCGATGACCGCGCCGTGGCGGATCGGATGGTTGTTCGCAGCGACGGTTGGATGACCTTTCGTGTAGTCGCGGACGTGGACCAGGACTTCGGTCGCACTCTGCGGAACGGTGATCTCTTCGAGTAGCGCGCTCGCGCCCGAGCGCTGCTTGTGAACCAACACGCCCTCGCCGGGCGCGCGGTGGGCGTAACCGACTGCGTCGGCGCCGCGCTCGGCGATTCCAGCCAGGAGGGCCTGGGCCGCGAGCGTCCGCTCGAGCAGGCTCGAGGCAGTGAGGCTATATCCGGCGATTCCGCACATATCAGTGAGTGTAGGACCCCAAACGGACGATCTTCCTAGCCAGAGGGACGGTCTTCCTAAGCCTTTGACGCGGGCTTGATGGACGAGTTAGTCATCACTTTGCGCGTCGGTTACAAACGCAAAACCTCGCTCCCTCGGTCGGGGGGTTGACACGATCAAGAGGGTTCTCCCCGAGGCCGATAGCTCAAACACGATGGAGCAGCGGCCGCTTCCAGATTCTCCTCCGGAGCCGGTCCTCGAGCCAAAGCTGGAGCTCGTCCAGGACGCCGCCGACGTCGACGAAGACGACGTCAAGGAGGCCGCGGCTCCAACCCAGGATCCACTCAAGCTCTACGTCCGCCAGATCGGTGACGGCCGGCTGCTGACACCGGCGGAGGAGCGCGAGCTCGCGCGACGCAAGGACGAGGGCGACGAAGACGCGAAGCGCAAGCTGATCGAGCACAACCTCCGGCTGGTGATGTCGATCACGCGGAACTACACGAAGGCCGGCGTGCCGCTCCTCGACCTCATTCAGGAGGGCAACCTCGGCCTGATTCGGGCCGTCGAGAAGTTCGACTGGACGATGGGCTACAAGCTTTCGACGTACGCGACCTGGTGGATCAGGCAGGC
>DASXSE010000030.1:0-5146 GCA_036506175.1 Gaiellaceae bacterium | reverse complement strand
GCCTCCACCCCGTGCAACGCCTCGCTTTCCTTCTCGGCACGGGAAGCGAAGGCGGCGACGGCAACCCGCTTCAACAAGCCATGCGCGATCTGCCCGCCGAAGATGTCGGCGGCCACCTCGTTCGGGAACGAGCTGAGGAGGTTGAGGTGGATCCCGAGCAGCCCCTGCGGAGCGAGACGCGCCATCGCGTCGGTCACGCTGGCGCCTTGGTCGCCGCCCTGGGCGACGTAGCGGTTGTAGCCGAGACGGTTCATCAGCTCGGCCCACGCCTGTGCGATCCGGTTGGCGTTCCAGCCAACCTCGGTCGGCTTCGACGACAATCCGTAGCCCGGAAGCGACGGGATCACGAGATGGAACGCGTCATCGGCCGAGTCTCCGTCCGCCGTCGGATCGGTCAGCGGGCCGATCACCTCGAGCATCTCGATGACCGAGCCGGGCCACCCGTGCGTGATGATCAATGGCAGCGCATTCTCGTGACGCGACCTGACGTGGATGAAGTGGATGTCGACCCCGTCGATCTGGGTGATGAACTGCGGGAGGGCGTTCAGCCTCGCCTCGAGCCTCCCGAAGTCGTAGTCCGTGGCCCAGTAGCGAGCGAGCTCCTGGAGCGTGGCTAGCTGCACGCCCTGTGACGGATCGAGCTCCTTGCTCGGCCATCGCGTGGACGTGATCCGCTGCCGGAGATCCGCGATCTCCTTGTCCGAGATGTCGAGCTGGAACGGCCGGATCGTGCTAGTGCCGGTTGGGGTTCCGGTCTCGGCAGCCATGTGCCCCCTCCTTGTCGGTGACACCCGAGCCTGTTCCATACGGATGCATATCGAACCCGTGAGACTCCCTGGTCTTCGAGTCTTGGCCCGTC
Source organism: Gaiellaceae bacterium (assembly GCA_036506175.1). Taxonomy (GTDB): domain Bacteria; phylum Actinomycetota; class Thermoleophilia; order Gaiellales; family Gaiellaceae; genus JAIBJP01. Next base: position 4,287 of record DASXSE010000030.1, on the reverse strand, counting down.
GCGCGCCGAGGGACTGACTGGGTTCGCGAAAGCGCCAGCCTAGGTTCCGGCCACGAGCGAGCCGTCCCCGCGGAGCGCCGTTCGAAGCTGCCGACGGGACCTGATGTTGAGTTTCGTGAAGACCTTCCGTAGGTGCCATTCGACCGTGCGAGCGCTGATGAACAGCTGGGCGCCGATCTCAGGGTTCGATAGACCCTCGCGAGCGAGCCGGGCGATCTGTTCCTCCTGCGGGGTGAGCTCGTCGCGGCTCTCGGGGCTCCGCCTACGCACCTTGGCGCCCGTCGCCGCGAGCTCATGGCGAGCGCGCTCGGCGAACGCCTCCATCCCGATCGCGACGAACAGCTCATAGGCGCTGCGCAGCTGCTCGCGCGCGTCGACGCGCCGGCCCTCACGCCGCAGCCACTCGCCGAAGAGCAGGTGTGCGCGGGCTAGTTCCGGGCGGAGCGAGGTGCGACTCAGCCGATCGATCGCTTCGCGATACAGGTCCTCGGCAGCAACGCCGTCGCTCAGCAGTGCGCGGCAGCGGGCGTCGATCCCGAGGGCAACGTCGTTGCCGGATGCCTCCGTCGACTCTGTGAGCCGTTCGAGCGCATCCAGAGCGAGGTCGACGTCTCCCATGCGGGAGGCCGCTTCGACGAGCTCGGGCAGCGCCCAGAGAGACACCCAGTACTCGAATGTGTCGGACGTCGCCCGTGCGGCGGACGCCGCCGCCTCCTCGTAGCGCGCGAGGCCGTTGAAGAGGATCGAACCCGCCCAGTGTGCGTAGGAGGCGAAGCCCTGCGCTCCAGCCGCGGCCTGCTCAATCGCGCTCGAGATCGCGGCGGAGGCCTCGGCCTCCCTCCCTTGCAGGGCCCGGAGCCTCAGCGCGGTCCAAGGTGCAGGCGGGCTGCCGGTCGCCGCCGCAATACCATCGCTCTCCGCGATGAGTGATTCGGCGCCCGCCAAGTCGCCAGTCCACGCGATCGCCAATCCCAGCGCTGAGAGGTGGAGCGGCAGCTGCCCGAGTGCACCCGCCTCTCGGACGAGCTGGACCTGTCGAGCGGAGATCGCGCGCGCGCCGTCGTTGTCCCACACGGCGTTACTGGCGGCCATGGCCATCCAGCCCCAGTGCAGGACGTCCTTCAATGGGATTTTCAGGAGCGCTTTTGCTGCTTCCTGCAACGTCGGAGTGGCTGCGGCGCGTCCTTCGGTGGACAGAAGGGCGAGCCCGTCGAGCAGCAGGTCGAGGGCGCGCGGACCATCAGGCCTTCGAGGGAGGGTCTGCACCGCGCGGCGGATCTCCTGGAAGACGCCCTCTCCTCCCAGTTGTCCGGCGGCGACGAACGCCGCACCCCAGGCGGTCAAGTAGGTTTGGCGCGCGAGTTCGAGGTCGAACGGTTCGAGCCGCCCTGCGGCGTTCAGCAAGAGCGAGGGTGCATCGCCTAGGCGACCCGACGCGAAGGCGACCTGACCAAGCAGGAGGTCGATCTGGGCCCGCTGGAACCCGTCGAGCGGACCTGCCTCGGCCGTGGCCACGAGCGAGAGAGCCAAGTCGAACGCGCCGGCCTGGAAGCTCGCCTCCGCGGCGGCCAGCGCGCGCTCGGCTCGTAGTGTCGGATCGACCGTGAGCTCGACGGACCGCTGCAGGAACGCGGTCGCCGCAGCGACGCCGCCGCGAGCCTGCGCGCGGCCAGCCGAGCGCTCAAGCTCGGCGGCGACCTGCTCGTCGGGCCCCGAGGTCCCGCGGGCGCGGTGCCAGGCCCGTCGGTCCGGGTCGGTCTCGGCGTCGGTGGCATCGGCGAGCGCTCGATGCACGCGGTGGCGGTCCTGGGCCGCTGCCGAGCGGTAGGCGGAGGACCGGACGAGCGGGTGCGTGAACTCGACGCGCCGACCGACCGTGAGCAGCCCGGCGTCCACCGCGGCGTCGACCGCGGACATGTCGATCTCGAGGGTCTTGGCCGCCGTGTGGAGCAGGGCAGGGTCGCCGAGCGGCTCGGCGGTCGCGGCGAGGACGAGGAGCTGCGTGTCCGAAGGGAGCCCGCGGAGGCGCCGCACGTAGCTGTCTTCGATCTTTCCAGCGACCGGATGGCTGTCCGGCAGACCGAATCCGCCGGCGAGTTCAACGACGTTCCACGCGCTCGGCAGCTCCAGCAGGGCGAGCGGGTTGCCGTGGCTCTCCTTCACGATCTGGTCACAGATCGCGGCGTCCAGCGGGCCGGGCACGTGGTCCAGCAGCAACGCCCGCGCGTCCTTCTCGCTCAATCCACCAACGAGCGACTCCGGCAGCCCGGCGAGGATGCTGTCGCCGATCCCCGTCCGGGATGCGAACACGAGTGCCACACGCTCGGCGAGGAGGCGGCGGGCGACGAAGAAGAGGATCTGCGCGGACGCCTGATCTAGCCACTGCGCGTCGTCGACGATGCAGATGAGGGGACGTCGCTCGGCCACCTCGGCGAACAGCGTCAGCGTGGCGAGCCCGACCAGGAACGGATCGGGCGGCGAGCCTTCACCCAACCCGAAGACCGTCGCGAGCGCGGCCCGCTGGGGGACGGGCAGGCCCTCGAGGTGATCCAGCATCGGCGCGCAGAGCTGATGCAGACCGCTGTAGGCGAGTTCCATCTCGGACTCGACGCCGACCGCCCTCGCGAGGTGGTCGCCGTCGAGGCGGTCACTCAGGTATGCGAGCAGCGCGCTCTTGCCCACGCCGGCCTTGCCGCGAAGCACGAGGACCCGGCTCCTGCCGGCGCGCGCATCGGTGAGAAGCTGGTCGAGCGACTCGCACTCGGCCTGACGCCCGAGGAGTCTCATGGCCGCACCGCCCCCCGCGGGCAGGGGCCCCCTTCGGCGCAACTCTACACGTGTCGTCCGTGACGACGTCTGCTGAAGCTCTCGACGGACCGACCAGGGCATCCCCCTGGCGCGAGGGCGGGGTCCGAACCCGAGGCTGGCAGGCGGCATGGGTCGCGAACCGCAGCTCGCCGGTCAGACAATCCTGGTGATCGGCGGCAGCTCCGGCATCGGGCTCGAGACCGCGCGACGAGCTCATGCGGAGGGGGCCGAGGTGATCGTCACGGCACGCGATCCTGAACGCGTGCACCGCGCCGGCCTCGAGCTCGAAGCCAGCATCGCAGCCTTCGATGCCACCGACTTCGACCGGCTCGCGAGGTTCTTCCACGAGCTTCCGGCACCGATCGACCACGTGCTCGTCACAGGTCCGGGCCCCCACGACGTGCCGCTTGCGAAGTTCGATGTCGACGAGGCACGTCGGGACCTCGAGTCGCATCTCCTGCTCCCGCTACAGGTCGCTCGCGAGGCCACGAGCAGGGTTCGCGCGAGCGGATCACTGCTCTTCACGGGGTGCACGGAGGGCCGTCTCGGGGGGGCCGGGCTCGCGTTCATCTCGGCGACCACGGCCGCCCTCTCCGCCATGACGAAGTGCCTGGCAACCGAAATCGCCCCGATCCGCGTGAACGTGATCGCTGCCGGGTTCGTCGATACGCCGCTCCCCGCCGCCAGGCTCGGCGATCGGCTGGACGCCCGTCTCGAGCAGCTTCGATCGACGCTGCCGATCCGGCGCGTCCTCGGGCTTGCGGACATCGCCGCGCTCGCCGTCCACCTCATGACGAACACCGCGGTGACCGGTGCGACCTTCGACATCGACGGCGGGCAGCAGCTCGTCGAGGGCTGAGGAGCGCAACCAGGTGACGACCAGGGAGACTCCCGGGCGCGAACTGCCGGACGAAGGACGAATCTAGAGGGTGGCCATCCGACCGTCCAGCGGCCGAGCGGGCGAGGTCGCGCGGGAGAGCCTGGCGACTGCGTAAGGAGAAGACCCATGACGGATTCGATCCGGCCGTTCGATGTGAACGTGCCCCAGGAAGCTCTCGACGACCTTCAGCGGCGCATCGAGGCGACACGCTTGCCCGACCACGAGACAGTGGACGACCGGACCCAGGGCGTCCAGCTGGCCACGATGCAGGCCCTCGCGCGCCATTGGGCCACGGACTATGACTGGCGGATCGTGGAGGCGAGGCTGCAGGCGCTGCCGCAGTTCATCACCGAGATCGACGGGGTGGACATCCACTTCATCCACGTCCGGTCGAAGCACGAGGGCGCGCTGCCGATCATCGTGACGCATGGGTGGCCCGGCTCGATCATCGAGCAGCTGAAGATCATCGGCCCGCTCACCGACCCAACGGCCAACGGCGCGAGCGCCGACGACGCGTTCGATGTGGTGATCCCTTCGCTGCCGGGCCATGGGTACTCGGGCAAACCCACGGTGACCGGCTGGGACCCGATCCGCATCGC
>DASXSE010000029.1:0-2794 GCA_036506175.1 Gaiellaceae bacterium | reverse complement strand
AGGGCTCCGTCAACGACAACCTGTCGGGGGTCGGCAGCGAGGTGCACGAGAAGTACTCCTACTGCGGGGACTCCATCCACCTGTACACGCACTGCGGCACTCACATCGACACGCTCAACCACCTCGGCTTCTACGGCAAGTTCTGGAACGGGTGGACGGCGGACGAGGACCTCGGCAGCCGGATCTGGAACAAGGGCGGCCTCGACAAGTACCCGCCGGTGATCGCGCGGGGCGTCCTGCTGGACGTCGCGGGCACGCACGGCGTCGAGGCGCTGCCGGACAGCTATGCCGTCACGCCGCAGGATCTCCAGGACGCAGCCTCGAAGCAGGGCGTCGAGCTGCGCAAGAAGGACGTCGTTCTCGTTCGCACCGGGCGCATGACGGCCTGGCCCGACTTCCACGGCTACCTCGACAACACACCCGGCATCTCGCTCGCTTCGGCGAAGTGGCTCTGCGAGGAGGCCGGCGCGATGTGCATCGCGGGTGACACGATCGGGCTCGAGGTCCTTCCGTCCGAGGAGGAGAACGTGTTTCTGCCGGTGCACTGCTACATGTTCGCGACGGCAGGCGCGCAGATCATCGAGGTCGTGGACATGGAGGAGCTCGCGGCGGAGAAGCAGTACGAGTTCGCGTTCCTCGGCTTTCCGATGAAGCTCCGCGGCGCAACGGGCGCACCCATGCCGGCATACGCCGTACCGCTGCGCAGCTAGCCGCCGGTCAGGCCTCGAAGATCTCCAGCGGTAGGAGCGCCGACACGAGCGGATACGGCACGTCGACGACCTCCGAGATCCTGAGGTCGACGGCGGCGCTGCAAAGGGCGTACGCCGCAGAACGGTCGAAGCCGTAGCGACGCTCGAGGTGGCCGATCATGTCGAGGAGCGCGGCGCGCGCAGCGGCGTTCAAGTCCATGCCGACGTCGACAGGAATCCCCGTCGTCGCGAACGAACGCCGGGCGGGCAGGTCCGGCGTCTCGAACGCAGGGAAGTCCGGCGCCGGTACCGCATGCACGTCGAAGCGGAGGGTGACCGCACCCGCAACCTCGATACCGGTGCCGCAGACCTCGCCGTCGCCCTGCGCGAAGTGGAGGTCGCCGATCGAGAAAAGCGCACCCGGCACGTCGGTCGGCAGCCACAGCTTGCTGCCCGCGACGAGCTGGCGGATGTCCATGTTCCCGCCGGTCTCGCGCGGGGGGATCGTGCGCAGCCCATCGGCGGCCGTGTGTGGGATCGCAGAGTCCGGTGACGCATCGGCGACGGGCTGCCCGGCGGCGAGCAGCGTCTCCTCGCGTCGCCGGAACTCCTCCATTCGCTCCGGCGACGGCGCAACGCCGATGACTCCTGCGAACGGATTGCCGGGAACCGCCATACCCGGCAGCTCCTTCGAGCGAGCGATGCCGTCCTGGATCTCCCACTTCACCAGGTACGGGTCCGGGAACAGGTCCGCCAGCATGCCGAAGCCCGGGATGACCGCGGTGACGCCGAAGTCGGCCGTCTCGTAGGAGACGAGCTGCACCTCGAGGACGCCGCCCGCCTCCGCGCCCTCGACACGGATCGGGCCCGTCAGCGGATGGCCGAGGCCGAGCTCGAGCCGCCCCGCGTCGGCATGCGAGCTGTCGCGCGTGAGCTGGCCGTCGATGCCATCGCGGGTCTCGAGCGTGATCTCCTCGCCGGGTCGAACAACCGCAACGGGCTCCAGCCCGGGGTGCCAACGGTTGTGGATTCGCTCCGCGCCGACCCTCACAGAAGCTCACCGACGCGTTGGGCTGCGAGCGAAGCGGCCGCGATCTCGTCTGGACTCCACCGGCGCGCCTCGTCGAGCTGATGGAGGGACAAGATGGCGACTAGATGTCCGTCATGGAAGATCGGCGTGACGATCTGCGCTGCGAGGCCTCCATACGTCTCGAGCATCTTCTGAAACTCCGGGTCGTCGAATGCGGCCTGGGTGTCGTCATGCACGACCTGCTGTCCGTCCCTGAGCAGCGCGACGACCGGCTGCGTCTTCAGGTCGACCGTCCGCTCCTCGCGCAGAGAGGACACGCCGGGTGCGAGCGCCTCGTGCGTGACGGGAAAGGCGTAGTCGCCGGGCGCGTCCTGGCGCAGCGTCACCCGGCTGGCACCCGTCTCCACCAGGAGGCCCTCCAGAACGACGTCGATCTCGGTCACCGCTGCGGGAATCATGGACATTCCAACACGGGCCCAGGCGAGGGTCCTGCGCCTAACTACAGAGTTGCGATTACCCCCTGACTGCGCTCTGACGACAGTACGCTCGCGCAGCCCCGGGTGCTTACGCCGTCGTTGGCGGCCCGGCCGGTAGCCCTCAGCCGATCTGCTCCGCCAGCTCGACGATGATCCCCTCCGGGCCGCGGACGCAGCAGAGCCGATTGCTGTCTTCGTAGCGCTCCACCTCGCCAACGAGCTCCGCACCGCGGGCTCGCAAGCTAGCGACGACGGCGTTCGATGTCGTCGACTGCGAATGCGACATGGCGGATGCCCTGGGTGTTCGCCGTCGCGTGCCGGTCGCCGCCCCGGCCCGACGGGGGTTACGAGATCGAACCGCCGCTCGAGGATTGGGAGATCGAGCGCCACTACCCCCATGACTACCCCCACTCCAGGCCAGTGCCGTAGAGGCGCGACAGTACGCTCGCGCAGGCAAGCCGCTCTCGCTCACCTCCCTCGGGCTCGCGCGAGATCAGTGCGGCTAGGCCTTCACGACCTCGTTCAGTTCGTCGAAGCTGATCGACGGCATCGGGCCACCCTCCGGGAACGCCGGCTTCACCGAAGTCTCGAACCACGCC
>DASXSE010000028.1:0-21582 GCA_036506175.1 Gaiellaceae bacterium | reverse complement strand
TCTGACCGACGAAGGCAGGAGCGATCATGAATCCGAGCGCGGGGAGCGTGACGAGGCCGCCGATCGCCGCGCCAATCCCGAGCGTCGAGAGCTCGAGGAAAACCGAGCGCGGATATTTCTCTGGCTCCGGTTCCTCCTCGTCGACGGCCAGCTCGGAGACCTGAGGCGGCGGAGGCGGAGGAGCCGGCCGGCTGCGGACTTCCCGCGTCGCCTGACCGATCCAGATGAGAGCGAAGATGAGTGCGACCGCCGCCCCGATCGCGGCGAGGATCCAGTTGATGATCAGGCCGACGAGGAAGAGAGCGACCCCGGCGGCGAAGGCGAATGGCCAGATCGTCGGGCCGGGAAGGTGCGGTTCGGCCTCGTGCTCTTCGGGCTCCCCACCCGGCCGCTCTAGCTCGTCGGCCAACCAGCTCCCTTCGTCACTCCGCCACTGTTACAAGCAGCGGCATTGTTTCTGTGGTGGACGGATCCTGTCAACGACGTAGCGTTTGCCTCAATACCCTGGAAATTCCGCCGTTCTGAGCACCAGGCGGCTCGATCCCATACTCGCTCCAGCGCCGGTCGACCAAGTCACGAACTTCGGCGCTCATCTCGATCCGTTCAGGCCACGGACGCGCCCCCTCCGACTCCCATTTGTGCGTGGCGTCGATGCCGAGCTTGCCGCCGTAGCAGTACATGCGCGCGGAGTGGTCGAGCTGGTCGAGCGGGCCTTCGGAGACCATGACGTCGCGGCCGGGGTCGACGTTGGCGCAGACGTGGAAGAAGACCTGCTCGTAGTCGTGCACGTCGACGAACTCGTCCACCACGACGACCGACTTGGAGAGCGAGAGCATCCCGAGCCCCCAGATGGCGTGCATGACTTTCTTGGCATGACCGGGAAAGCCCTTGCGGATCGAGACGATGACACAGTTGTGGAACGCGCCGGCGACAGGCAGGTCGTAGTCGACGATCTCGGGGACAGTCATGCGAATCGCCGGGAGGAAGATGCGCTCGGTCGCCTTCCCGAGCCAGGCATCCTCAGCCGGCGGGACGCCCACCACGATCGACGGATAGATCGCGTCCCGCCGCATCGTCATGCAGGTCAGATGGAACACGGGGAAGGGCTCGGGGGGCGAGTAGTAGCCGGTGTGGTCGCCGAAGGGCCCTTCGGTGCCGAGCTCGCCCTTCTCGATGTAGCCCTCGAGCACGATCTCGGCCTCCGCCGGCACCTCGAGGTCGACGGTCTTGCACTTGACGAGCTCGACGGCTTCTCCGCGCAGAAAGCCGGCCAGCATGAACTCGTCGATGTGCTTCGGAAGCGGCGCGCTCGCCGAGTAGGTGGTCACCGGGTCGCAGCCAAGGGCGACCGCGACGTCGAGCCGATCGCCCATGCCGCGCCAGTCCGCGGCGCCGTCCTTGTGGATCTGCCAGTGCATGAAGGTCGTCTTCGCGTCGATCTTCTGCATCCGGTACATCCCGACGTTGCGCGTGCCGGTGCGCGGATCGCGTGTGATGACGGCGGGAAGCGTGATGAACGGCGCCGGGTCGCTCGGCCAGCAGTGCTGAATCGGCAGCGAGTCGAGGTCCGGCTCGAGCTCCAGCTCCTGACACGCACCGGAACGAACCGTCTTCGGCATCGAGTCGGCGAGCCGCTTGAGCTTTCCAAGCCCCTTCACCTTCTCGACCAGACCTTGCGGCGGCTGCATCTCGAGGACGTCTTCCAGCTTGCGGGCGACCGAGTCGAGGCTGGGCTCCTCGAAGGCCAGGCACATGCGCCGCTCGGTCCCGAACTGGTTGATCAGCATTGGGTGGCTGGAGCCCTTGACGTTCCTGAAGAGGAGCGCCGGGCCTCCCGACTTGACCGTCCTGTCGACGATCTCAGTGACCTCGAGGTGCGGGTCGACCTCGGCTTCGACCTCGACGAGCTCACCCTCTCGCCGCAGGAGATCGATCCAGGAGCGCAGATCGCTCGCAGGCACGGACTTGAGTCTAACCGCGGCCCGCTGAATCTCTGGGCTCGAGCACGCGCCACCAGCCGGGCGGAACGGAGTGGATGGTCGCGTGCAACATGCAAGCCAAACTACGACTCGCCAGAGCTCGACGTAACGGGGCGCTCCCGGTTTCCGGGCCGGGGTCAGCCCTGAACTTCGAGTCCTAGTAAACCCGACCTAGTAAACCCGCCGCTCGGCGCGGCGCGCAGCGCGCTTGTGGCCCAGATAGCGCGCCAGCTGGCCGAGCAACACGACGCCCAGGAAGACGAGGCCGACGACAAGCATCGCGAGGATGACGTCGCGACCCTCCTGGGCCGGAGACTTCTCGGCAGCGAGGACGAGCGCGAGCGTCATCCGGCGGGGATCCTAGAGCACACGGTCTGAGTGGAGGGCGAGAGCCCGGTGAACCGCGTCCGGCGACGGCTCGCCATCGCCGAGGGAGCCGACTGTCGAGGCCCAGGCCTCGCCGTCCCCCGCTTGGTTCTCCGCCCGGAGGTGGGCACAGAGGGAGAGCAGCTCCGCGAGTCGCTCGACGGCGATGACGTCGCCGAGGGCGGTGATGCGCACGAGGCCGTGGGCGTAGAGGTAGTCGCCGAGGAGAACGGCCGCGTCGCGATCAGCGGGCGAGAACAGGCGCGGCCGGCCGTAGTGCAGGAGATATCCCTCGTAGATCGATTCGATTCCGAGGGCGAAGCGCTCCTCCGTCAGCGGCGAAAAGACTGGGGTCTCCTCGCGGTCGACCTCGTCCCGGAGGGCCGCGGCCCAGAGCGGGCTTTCGCGCTCGGCCTCGACCGCGATCGTTTCCCAGATGGTCGTCGTCCTAACCGGCAAGGAACTCCTGGGCGGCTTCGACGGTTCGTGCAACCTCGGCGGGCCCGTGCGCGGTCGAGACGAACGACGCTTCGAACTGCGATGGAGCGATGTAGACGCCGCGCTCGAGCAGGTGCATGAAAAAGGCGCTGTAACGGTCGAGATCACTCTGCTGGGCATCGGCGAGGTTGCGCACGGGCGCTCTCCGGAAGAAGAGCGTGAGCATCGATCCCACGCGCTGCACGGTCACGTCCGGATGCTGGAGGCCGCGCGCAAGCGCGGCGGCGGTCGCCTCCAGCCGCCCGTAGATCTCGGGGTCGCGCAGGCGCCTGACGACAGCGAGCGCGGCGGCCGTCGCCAGCGGGTTCCCGGAGAGCGTTCCCGCCTGGAAGACGGGCCCCGCCGGGGCGAGCTCGTCCATGAGATCAGCGCGTCCGCCGAAAGCGGCCAGCGGCAGGCCGCCGCCGACGATCTTCCCGAGCACGGTCAGGTCGGGCCGTACTCCATAGAGTTCCTGCGCGCCCCCGCGTGCGACGCGAAAGCCCGTGATCACCTCGTCGAACACGAGCAACGCGCCCGACGAATCGCAGAGTGAGCGCAGCGCCTCGAGGAAGCCGGGCGCCGGGGGGACGACGCCCATGTTTCCCGCGACCGGCTCGACGATGACTGCGGCGAGCCGCTCACCTGCTCGGTCGGCTGCCGACTCGACTGCGTCCGCGTCGTTGAACGGACAGACGAGTGCATCCCTTTCGGTCAGCAGCGCGTCGCCGTGACCGTGGTAGCAGCCGGCGAAGCGCAGGATCAGGTCGCGGCCCGTGCAGCCGCGCGCGAGTCGCACGGCGCTCATCGCGGCCTCGGTCCCGGAGCTGACGAGGCGCACCTTCTCGATGGACGCGACCGCGGCGCAGATCTCCTCCGCGAGCTCGACCTCTCGCTCGGTGGGCGCGCCGAACGTGGTTCCGTCCGCGGCCGCTTCTTGCACCGCTTCCACCACCTCCGGGTCGGCGTGACCGAAGACCAGCGGGCCCCATGACATGACCCAGTCGACGTAGCGATGCCCCTCTGTGTCCTCCAGGTAGGCACCTTCGCCGCGCCGGACGAAGAACGGCTCGTCCGCCCCGACGGCCCGCCATGCCCGGACCGGCGAGTTCACGCCGCCCGGAATGCTCGACTGCGCCCGCCGCCAGAGCGACGTTGCTATAGCCACCGAGCCGCTTCCTTGGCCCAGTACGTGACGATGACGTCGGCACCAGCGCGCTTGATCGCCGTCAGGCTCTCCAGCGCGGCCTGGCGCTCGTCGAGCCAGCCTCGTGCGGCGGCCGCCTTCACCATCGCGTACTCACCGCTGACGTTGTACGCGAAGATCGGCACGTCGAACCGCGCCCGGGCCGCGGCGATGACGTCGAGGGAAGGCAGCGCCGGCTTGATCATGAGCGCATCCGCGCCCTCGCCGAGGTCGAGCTCGCATTCACGTAGCGCCTCGCGGGCGTTCGCCGGGTCCATCTGGTAGCCGCGGCGGTCACCGAAAGCCGGCGCGGATTCGGCCGCTTCCCGGAACGGGCCATAGAACGCCGAGGCGTACTTCGCCGCGTAGGAGACGATGGGAACCTGCTCGAAGCCCTCGGAATCGAGCGCCGCGCGGATTGCGCCGACGCGCCCGTCCATCATGTCGCTCGGGCAGACGGCGTCCGCGCCGGCCTCGGCGTGGCTGACCGCCGTCTTCGCCAGGAGCTCGAGCGAAAGGTCGTTGACGACTTCCCCCTCGTCCACGACGCCGCAGTGGCCGTGGGAGGTGTACTCGCAGAGACAGACGTCCGTCAGCAGGACGAGCTCGGGGACTCCTTCGCGAAGCGCACGCAGGGCGTTCTGGACGATGCCGTCATCGTCGTAGGCGCCCGAGGCGGCGTCGTCCTTCTCCACCGGAATCCCGAAGAGGAGCACGGCGCCGACGCCCAGGTCGTGCGCCTCGGCCGCCTCCGCGGTGAGGCGGTCGATCGAGCGCTGCGCGATTCCGTCGAGGCCTTCGAGAGGGCGCTCGACCCCTTCACCCGGGCACGCGAAGAGCGGATAGACGAGATCGCGCACGTCGACGCGCGCTTCCCGCACGAGGTCGCGCAGGGCGGCCGTCCGCCTGAAGCGACGCAGCCGGGTGACCGGAAATACGCTCATTTACGCGAGCAATCTTCGCATGCCAGCTCGCGCCCCCGCGGCAAAGAGGAGACCCAGGCCAATGAGCCATGCGCCTTCCCGCACGAGCGTGCCCCACGGGTCGGCGTCGTAGAGAGCGGCCTGGAAGAAGTCGACGGCGTGGCTGAACGGGAACGCCCGCCCGGCCCACCACGCGGCGCGGGCGGCTCCCTCCGGAACGAGCCCGAGAAGGACGAGTGGGAGCGCGGTCAGGAAGCCGACGAGGACCGCGGTTCGCGATTCCCGCGAGACGGCGCCGACCAGAGTTCCGAACGCGCCAAAGGCCGCGCCCGCCAGCGCGATGCCGATCAACAGGAGCGGCAGACGCGCCCAGGGCTCGCCGCCGGTGACGCCAAGCGCTTCGGCGAGCACTCCGAAGAGCAGCACAATGGCGAAGCCCAGCGCCAACGCGATCACCGTGGCGAGCAGGATCTTGACCGCGACGAGATCGCGGAGCCGCACGAGGCCCCGCACGAGACGGCCGAGGACGTTTTCATCGCGTTCGGCCGCGAGCGCCGCGGCCGCCAGGAGGACGCAGATGAATGCGAGCGTCAGCGCGAGGGCATATGCCTGCAGCTGCGCAGAAAGGAGCCACGTCCGCCCAGCGTTCGTGTCGACCTTGAGCTGGATCGGATTGGCGGTCGCGCGCAGAGAGTCCCCCGAGGCGGTCAGCGCGAGCCTTGCCTGGCGCACGAACGTGGCGAGCTCCGCGGCGCGCGCCGATACCTCCGGATCCTTCGAAGTCCGCTGGATCTCGTCGAGCATCTGCGCGGCCCGGTCCAGGCCGACGACGTCGAACTCGTTGCCGAGGAAGCTTCCCTGGCCACCCTCCAGGATCAGCTTCACGTACTTGAGGTTCGCCTTGATATAGGCGTCCTGGAGGCGGCGGTTGAGCGCGTAAACGAGTGCCTGGGTCTGCTGCTCGACCCTGCCTGAGAACCCGCCGCGTGCAGTCTTGAGCACGAGCCGGGGGCTCTCGACCATCCCGCGCAGCTTGGAGGCGAAGCCCGGAGGCACGACGATTTCCGCCACGATCCCGCCGCTCGCAAGCTGGTCGTCGGCCTCTTCTTGCGAGAGCGGGACGAGATCGACGGAGCCCTGTACCTGCGAAATCACCTGCTCGACGTTGAACTGCTGGCTGCCGACGGTGAGCGTCTCCGGGAGGTGGTCGAGGTCGACAAATGCCACCCGCGGCCGATCGTTTGCGTAGCGCACGACGAGGCCGACGAGAACGGCAAACAGGATCGGGTAGAGGACGAGCGCCGCGAGAAGGAGGGGGGAGCGCCGCAGCGTGCGCAAGTCCTTCCCCAGGAGGAGCCCGATCTTGCTCACGCGAAAACGTCAGCCTCCGGAGACCGCGAGAACTCGTCGAGCGACCCGTCGAAGACGAGCGCCCCGTCGAGGAGTACGACGACGCGGGTCGCGAAGTGCTCCACCTCTTCGAGATTCTGGGTGGCGAAAACGACCGCCCCCCCGCGCTCGCGGACCTGCGTCGCCACTTCCCACAGCCGCCGGCGCTGCCGCGGATCCAAGGATGCGGTCGGCTCGTCGAGAAGCAGCACGTTCGGAGCGGCGAGCAAGGCGATCGCCAGGTTGAGCCGCTGCTGGTTGCCGACCGAGAGCTGAGCCGTCCAGCGCCCGTCGTCGGGGAGGTCGAGGACCCGGAGAAAGCTCTCCGCCACCCCGACCGCATCGGCCACGCCTTCAAGCCGCGCAAAGAGCTCGAGGTTCTCCCGAGGCGAGAGCCGGGCGTAATGAGCCTGGCGCTGCGGCACCCACCCCACCCGCGGCCCGGCGCCGGTCTCACCTGAGGAAACGGACCCTTCGGTCGGCTCGAGCGAGCCCGCCAGGATCGACAGAAGCGTCGACTTGCCCGCCCCGTTCGGCCCGATGAGTGCGATCGCGTCGCCGCCGTTGATGTCAAGACTGGTCGGGGCCAGTGCGACGACCCGTCCGTAGCGACGAGCCACACCCTGTGCGCTCAGAAGCACGCCGCTCAGCGTCCGCCGCCCCTGGCATGGTGCATCGCGAGGACGGCCACCACGCCCCGATTATGACGGCGGTATACCGGCCCTACGATCACCACCGACAGAGGCCTGCCAACCAGGCCCAGGTCGTCTCCCTCAGACCGCCCGAGTGGGACTGGTCCTTCGAGACCGACGGCGCTCTCGCGCTGCAGCCGGAGGTCGACTCCGGTACGGTGCCGCGGATGGCTCGGCCCGAGGCCCAGGGGCTTGCTTTTCGTGCGGCGCAGCGAGAGGAGACTCGGGCGCGGGTACGGCACGCACGCCGAACGGCGGCTCTGCTCGTTGCAGGCTGCGTGTCCCTGGTCCTGCTGCTCTTGACTGCGTTCGGGACCGGCGGCGCGACGGCGCGGGAGACGCACGGCCCGGCGCCTGCCGACCGGCTGTTACCGGCCGGGCCGCCGCGCGCGCAGGTCATCGCTCTGCAGGACGCGCTGCGACTCCAGCTGCCGATCAACCAGAACCGCGTCACGGCAATCGGCTACCACGCATCGGGCAGCGACGTCCTTCCGCTCCAGCCCATGGGCGCGCAGGCGAACGCCGGGCTCCTAAAGCGTTTCTTCCATCGTTTCTTCGGCCACAGCGGCTCAGGGCTCCGCTATTACCAGCTCGGAGGCGGGGTCGGCCCCGAGACCGGCGGCCTGGACGTTGGCGCGGCGGTCGGGACCGACGTCTACGCGCCCGTCGACGGGAGCGTCATGGCGATCTCGGACGTGATCGTCAACGGCAAGGCGTACGGCGTGCGCATCGACATCCAGCCTTCGGGTAACCCGGGCGTCGTCGTCTCGCTCGAGAACCTGAAGCCGGATCCGGCGCTGACGGTCGGTTCCACCGTCGCCGCCGGTCGGACCAAGGTGGGCCAGGTCGTCGATCTTTCGCCGGTGGAGGGGGCTGCCCTCGCCCGTTACACGCAGGACAAGGGACAGCACGTTCACATCGAGGTCCGCGCAGCCAGCGGGCTCGCGTCACCGTAGAAAGCCCCGCTGAGAATCCTCTTCATCGGAGACGTGTTCGGCCCGCCGGGGCGACGGGCGGTCGAGAAGCGGCTCAAGGAGCTCCGGAACGAGCTCGGCGTCGACTTCTGCATCGTCAACGGCGAAAACGCCGCGGACGGAATGGGGCTCACCGCGAAGCTCGCCGAGAAGATTTTGGTCTCCGGCGCCGATGTTGTCACTTTAGGCAACCACGTCTGGCGCCAGCGCGACCTCATCCCGGTGCTCGAGCAGAACTACCGCATCATCCGCCCGGCGAACCTCCGCGGGCCGGGAAGGGGACTGACGGTTGGCGAAGCCGTCGACGGAACGCCGGTCGCCGTGCTGAACCTCCAGGGCTACCTCTTCCTCGACGTGGCGGTCCACCCGTTCGTCGTCGTCGAGGAGCTCGTCGAGGACGCCCGCTCGCGGGCCAAGATCGTCGTCATCGACTTTCACGCGGAGGCGACCAGCGAGAAGATCGCTCTCGCGCGGCTCCTGGACGGGCGCGTCACCGCCGTCATCGGCACCCACACGCACGTGCAGACGAATGACGCCCGCGTGCAGCCCGGCGGTACGGCTGCGATCACTGACGCCGGGATGACAGGCCCGCACGATTCAGTCATCGGCGTGCGGGCCGAGCTGGCAATCGAGCGCATGAAGACCGGCATGCCCGTCCGCTTCCATCCGGCGGAGGGCGACGTCCGCATCGAGGGCGTAGTGATCGACTGCGACGCCGACGGGCGGGCTACGAGTTGCGAGGCGCTGCGTATCTCAGTGCCGTAGCCGCGGCGAGCACGGCGAAGAGAAGGACGAGCAGCAGGTCGCGGAGCAGGACGAGCCACCCGCTCGAGCTGAGATGGACGACGTGCCAGTAGCGGTAGGGGAACCAAAGCTGAGTGACGACGAGCGCCGTGGCAAAGACTCCGCACGCGACCAACCCGAGCTCGCCTGCAACGAGGGGAACCAGTGGCAGAAGCCAGATGAGGAACTGCGGGGAAAGCACCTTGCCGAACGCCACGAACGCCGCGACCGAGGCTGCCGCGCCGGCGAAGAGATGGTTGGCGTCCGCGTCCTGCCTGCGCGCGAACAGGATCAGGACCGCGACGAGAGCGATGAGCTGCAGTGCCGTCTGCACCGAGGCGATTGCGTCCGGCAACGAGCCGGCGAGGTTCTGAGAGCCGTGCGTGGAGTCCACCGTCGGCCGGTAGAGGCCAAGTTGGTGGGCAGCGAGCAGGAGCGCTGAGCCAAGGCTCTCGATCTGGAGGGGACGGTCGAGCTGCTGCGACAGGCTGTGCCCGAAGCCGCTCGGCGAGAGCAGAGCGAACGGAAGAGCGATCACGGTGCAAACCGCGAGGTAGACGGCGAGCGCCACGGCGGCCGCGCGCGGTCCGCTTCGCCGCCAGACCCAGATGAGCGCCACGGGCACGATTACCGCCGGGTAGAGCTTGGTCGCGGTCGCCGCTCCCAGCACGCCGAGACCGAGCCACTCGCGCCCGGCCGCGAGCGCGGCCAGGGCTCCAACCGCGAGCGCAGCCGGCCAGAGATCGAAGCGGGTGAGGATGACCGAGCCGAGCGCCAACGGAGCCAGTCCGAGGAACGCCGTGGCGGCGAAGAGCCGCCCCGTAGTCCCGCCCGCCGCCGTGATCGCCGTCGCCAGGAGGACCATCGTGGCCACGGCGCAAGCCCACATGAGAAGCTCGAACGCGGTCTTGTAATCCTCCTTGGCCGCCAACGCCGGGAGGGCGAAAACGGGCAGCGCGCCGGGCGGATACTCGAGCTTGAAGTCCCGATAGGGGACCTGGCCGTCGAGGATCTTCTCGCCGTACTGCTGGTACAGGGGCGTGTCGATGATCTGGTTGTGCCGGTAGAAGCCGGCGTGGAGGAGGCCCCACGAGACGGTGAGGAGAACTAACCCGAGTGCGACCGCCTGCGCGGTCCGGCCCGCCTCAGCTGGCGGGGACGAGCTCTCGGATCTCGCGTTCACGCTCAGATCCTGCCTCGGCGGCTTCGGCCTCGACTGTCCGCGTGAGCGGCGGCGCGAAAAGAGCGAAAGCGATGAAGGGGAAGAACCACACGACGTAGAGGTAGAACCAGTGAGTCAACACGAGCTCGAAGCCGATGGTGAGGGCTCCGGTGAGCGCGGCCAGCTGGATGACGTTCTTCGTGCGCGGAACGAAGTACACGGCAACTGCGGCGATGAGCAAGGCCACCTTCAACCCCGTCTGCACGTGATGCAGGTCCGGAAAGCCGGGGTATTCGTCCCAGTCCCAGATCGAGAAGGGTGACGGTCGCGAAAGCTGCCAGCCGAACGTGCGGTCCCAGAACACACGCGCGGCGTGAATGGGATGCGGCTCCAGCAAGAGGATCCAGAAGGAGAAAGCTGTCGCCAGGATGAAGCCGCTCACGTACGTCGCCTTCTCGCGCCAGTCGCGTCGCCAGTCGGGATAGGACGCCCACAGCGGTAGGAGGAGGAGCGCGACGAACTTCGTCCAAGCCGCGAGGCCCACGAACAGCCCGCGCGCGAGTGGTGACGTGATGAGCAAGAGGCCCCAGATGAGGAGGGCGGGCATGATCGCGTCGTTCGAATTCGAGTTGGACACGTACTGGGTGAACGGGTACGCCGCCCAGGCAAACGCGAGCGTCGCTCCGAGCAGCCGCCCGCCGAAGCGCAGACCGAGGAGCGCGAGCCCGATGGCTGCGAGCGCGTCCCAGAGAATTGTCGTGAGGTGCGCTGCGGGCAGGCCGCTCCATGTGCTCGAGCCGCCGTTCCATTTCCCGTCGAAGCCGACGATTGCGTACGCGGGCACGTAGGCCAGATAGCTGAACGGCCCGTACGTGTCACCGCGGCCGTTCGACGATTCGCAGTGGCCGTTCGTCTGGATGTGCTCACGGACGTAGCCGTCGGAGTCGGCCGGACCGCAGTTCTTGCCGTCGTCGGTCGGCATGTGGCCGTACGGCATTTCGCCCTCGCCGGCGATTCGCTGGGCGCCGTCGATGCCCGCCAGCCCCACGTCGATGACGTTCGAAGCCTCGACGTTCAGCCCGACTCGGAAGCCCATGAGGAAGACCGTTGCGGCCACGAGCACCCACGTCGGCCAGATCGGCCGCGTCCTGCTTCCGTGTCCACGCGCTCCGAACCAGATCATGCGTCCGAGCAGGTAGAGAAGTGGCGGGTAGATCAGCGGCACCGCCGTGAACACGCGGCCGTGGTTGAAGTAGTAGAGCGAGAAGCTGAAGGAGAGAAGTACCGCGAGGTCGAGATTCCGCACGGAGAGGACACGGCGGAAGTCGGCGAGTCCGAGGAAGAAGACCGCGCAGAAGGCGAGCCAGATCCACGCGTTGTTGATCTCGCGCCCGAAGGCGCCCTTGTAGCCGCGGGCCATCTTCCATGCGACCTGCGGCCCGGTCCACGCCTCAGTCACCCGGCCCGTCGAGTCCTCCACTTTGGCCGAGACGATCTGCCCCGCTTCCGGCCGCGAGGACCACACGTCCACTTCCCATACGCCTTTGTCCGAGTCGAGCGTCGCCTGCTTGGTCAAGGACTTCGTCGGATAGCGCTTGACCCAGTCGGCAACCTTGGCCGTCCGGAGCACCGCCTGGATCGCCTGCGCTTCGCTGAGCGAAGGAGGCGCCGGCTGCTCCTGCGGGACGAACGGGGTGCCGGTCAGGTTCCCGCTCGAGTCGTAGACGGGACCCGTCGACGCCGCGAGCGCGGCGGGAGCGGCAAGAAGGAAGACCCCCGCGAGCGCTACGACGAGGCGCGCCGTCGGAAACTCCAGAGCTTGTTGGCGACGAAGTTCCAGGGGGTCACAAGCGCGATCGCGACGGCCTGCGCGGGCACCTTCGGCATGCCCAGCGCAACGAGGATCGCGAGGAAGAGAAGGTTGGCGGCGAGCGCGATGGTGGACACGATCAGAAAGCGGATTCCTTGGTATGCGATGTGTCCACGGCGGTGCCGGAACGTCCAGAGGCGATTCCAGGTGTAGTTATTCGTCACCGCAACGAGGAACGAACATGTCGCGGCGATGAGGTAGTGGACGTCGAACCCGTGGACGAGGAGGGTGAAGACGGCCAGATTGACCACGTAGCCGGTCGCGCCGACGGTGCAGAACTTCGCCAGCTCGATCCAGTTGTGGCGGCGGCGCAGAGCCTGCCCTGCGGCTTCGCCGAGAGCGCTCGCCCGCCCGGGGGCGGTATCCGAGCCGGTTTCCACGGTCGAGAAAGGTTAGACGCCGCGCCCCCGGGCGTTGTTCCTTAGAACCCCTCCGCTCCGACCAACGGGACAAAGCGGCAGGGGACCGAGCGGGTGATGGCCGGGCCCTCGGGACTCCGGACGATCACCTCGAGCCGCTGTCCCAGCGGCCCGCCGACGGGAATGACGAGCCGCCCACTGGGCACCAGCTGGTCGTAGAGAGATGCGGGCATGTCAGGCGCCGCGGCGGCCACGATGATCACGTTGTAGGGGGCGTGCTCGAACAGGCCGAGTGAGCCGTCTCCGACATGGACTTCGACCGATTCGTACCCGGCCGTGCGCAGGCGCTCTTTTGCGCGTTCGGCGAGCTCGGGAATGCGCTCGATCGTGTGCACGTCGGCCCCGAGCTCCGCCAACACCGCGGCCTGGTAGCCCGATCCCGTGCCGATGTCGAGGACGTGGTCGCCTTCACGCACGTCGGCCGTCTGGCACATGATCGCGACCATGTAGGGCTGGGAGATCGTCTGGCCGTAGCCGATCCGAAGCGGCATGTCGAGATAGGCGCGCCCTCGGTCTCCCTCGTCGACGAAGAGCTCGCGCCGAACACGCGCCATCGCATCGAGGACACGGCGATCGACGATCCCGCGGGCCTCGAGCTGGTCCTCGACCATTCGCGCCCGGTCGGCCTCCGGATCAGACACGAGCTCGGACGGCCGCCCGCATGGAGGCGGGCGGCTCGACACCGAAGTGCGCGAGCGCGAGGGGCGCCAGATCCGTGATGCTTGGATGATCCAAGAGCGGGAGCTCGTCGACACCACTCGCGATGATCGGGATCATCGAGTCGCCGGCGAGCAGCGAGCCGTGGCTGCCTCCGCCGGCATGGTGACGGCCCCCGAGATCCTCGAACTCCCAGCCGGTCGCGGCCGAGACGATGACCTCGCCCGCATTGCGACAAGCCAGCGCGCACCACGCTCGGTCGAGGCCGTTCGGATAGCGGCTCGGGTCGAGGACCTGCTCGTCGCCGACGGTGCGCCAGCGGCCGTTCTCCGGAGAGAACCGAAACTCGGCCCGCTCACGGCGCGCGACGGCCTCACCGTCTTCCTCGAAGAGCGCGAGATCGACAGCGGGATGCCCGTCGAGCTGCTCCGCTAGCTCTCGGGCCGGAGTGTCGTTCAGCGCGTACACCATCCCCGACCGGTTCGATGCCGTGACCACGATGTCGGCCTCGGCAGGGTCCTCGGTCCTTCGGCCGGTGAAGACGGCGAAGTCCGCATACGCATCCTGCAAACGGGCAACGTCGTCCACCCGCGTCTGGCCGTGATCCGAGCACACGACGATCGCGTAGCGATCGAGGAACTCGTCGGGCCCGCCGGCCGCGACCATGAGCTCCCCGAGGTTTCCGTCCGCCCGCTCGAGCGCGGCGAGCGCGCCTTCGGGGCCCGCGACATGGGAGGCGTAGTCGTAGTCGGGGAGGTAGAAGACCAGGAAGTCGAAGCCATCACGTGTCACGAGCCAGCGGCCGATCGAGGCCGCATAGGCGTCGATCGAGCCTTCGGGGCGTGAGCGGATCGCAAGCGGCGCGCCGGTGGCGTCCGACTCGTACAGGTTGAAGAAGAAGAAACGGCGCGGGCCCCACGCGCCTTCGTACCAGCGGTTCCGCCCCGTGGGCACCGGCAGCTTGATGGAGTGGCGCGTCCGGCCGCGGTAGCAGGTGAAGTTGATCGCGGCCGAGTCGAGCCCGTCGTCCTCGAGCGCCTCGAACACGGTGAGAGCGTCCGGGGCAAGGTGCTCTTGCGTCATCGCGAAGATGGAGTCCCGGAGCGACCGGCGGGTCCCCGCCGCCCGGACCGCGGCGAACGACGACCCGTATTCGACGATGCGGTGCTCCCCGCGGTGGAACCAGACGAGATGCGGGATCTCGTGGACATCGGGGTGCGCTCCCGTCGCGATGGACGTCAGACACACAGGTGTGACGGAGGGGAACGTCGTCGTGCCGCGCACGTACGTCCCGGCTTCGTGCAGTAGGCCGAGCGCCGGAAGGCGATTCTCCTCGAGCCCTCGCTCGAGCATCTCCGGAGTGAGGCCGTCGATGACGGCCAGGACCAGCTTTTTTTGGACGGTCCCCCCGTCAGTCCTTGGCAAGGATCCTCAGGCCCGCGTAGCGCGAGCCGGCCCGCCGGCCGAGCCGCCTCCCGGCCAGCGGCGCGAGTGCTGCCAGCGCGTAGCCGACCGCGGGAACGACAGCGAGCCCTGCAGTTGCGAGCGCGCCGAGGAGGCGGGCAGGTCCCGACAGGCGAAGCAGTGCCCACCCCGACACGAGGACGGTTGCCGCGAAAACGATCAGCGCCCACCACGGCAACGCCGCCAATGCAATCGCGACGGCGCCGCCGGCAAGAATGAGTGCGGCAATCGCGGGTAGGGGACGACGCGCCTCGCCGCCGATCACGCCATCAGCGACACCCAGGCCCAAAACAACTCCAAGGAGGTACCAGTCGAGCAGCCCGTCCACGCGACTGAGTCTAGCCGCGCCTTTCCCTATCCTCGCCGCGGTGAGCCTGGGGGCCGTCTTCGTGGTACTGCTGTTCGTCCTGCTCCTGCTTCCGGTCGTCCAGCAGTGGGCCTTGAGCGCCCGGCGGGCACGCGCGTTGACCGCCCTCCAGCGAGCCCGCAAGAGCCGGGTCATCGCGATGATCCACCGCCAGGAAACGGTCGGGCTGCTCGGTGTCCCTCTCTACCGCTTCATCGACATCGACGACTCGGAGGCGGTGCTACGGGCGATTCGGATGACGCCCGACGAGACTCCGATCGATCTTGTCCTGCACACGCCGGGCGGCCTCGTCCTGGCGTCCGAGCAGATCGCCTACGCCCTGCGTGACCACCCCGGAAAGGTCACGGTGCTCGTCCCGCATTACGCCATGTCAGGGGGGACGCTCCTCGCTCTGGCCGCCGACGAGATCCGCCTGGATGCGGCCGCCGTCCTCGGTCCGGTGGATCCCCAGCTCGGGGACCTGCCGGCCGCCTCGCTCGTCCGCGTAACGGGCAAGAAGCCGCTCGAGCGAATCGAGGACCGCACGCTGATCTTGGCCGACCTCGCGGAGAAGGCCTTGCGGCACATGAAGCAGGTCGTCCGTGAGCTCGCCATCCGACACATGGACGACAAGAAGGCCGACTCCCTGGCGGAAGAGCTCGCCGGGGGGCACTACACGCACGACGACCCGATCACGGTCACCGAGGCCAAGGACATCGGCCTACCGATCGAGGTCGGCTTGCCGCAGGAGGTCTACAACCTCATGGAGCTCTTCCCCCAAGCAGGAAGGCGGCGGCCGAGCGTCCAGTACGTGCCGCTTCCCGCGCCGCCGAGCGAGTCCCCCGCCAAGCCGCGCAGTCCGTAGGCCTTAGTACCTACCGAAATACCCTTTCCAGCAGTTTCCAGAAGCGTTCGAATGGGAATCTCTGGAATATGTCTACCAGCCAACCCCCCATGCTCTTGTTCTTCACGAATCCACGCTCCGGCCCAGCGCGCCGGATGGAAAGCCTTCTCGCCCATCTCGCCCGCAAGGAGCGCCACCGCCTCAGGGTGGCGCGCATCGACCTCGAAGCACATCCTGAGTGGACCGAGCGGCTGAATGTGACCGTCATTCCGACGCTCGTCCTCATCAAGGATCGGCGTCCTGTCGACCGGCTCGACGGACGTGTCAGCGCGCCGCAAATCGAGCGCATGATCGCCCCCCACCTCGAGCCCAGCACCCAGATCGAGGCAGCCGCGTAGGCTAGCTCCCCGGATCCTCGAGCCGGTCGACGACGCCGAGCAGGAACTCGCCCGCGCGCGCGCCGTCCACGACGCGATGGTCGAACGTGCAGGACAGTAGGCCGATCTCGCGCACCACGATCTCCCCGTCGCGGACGACGGCCCGCGGCGCAATTCGGTGGACACCGAGGATGGCCACCTCGGGATAGTTGACGAGGGGGGTGGCGAAGAGTCCGCTCAGTCGGCCCGCGCTCGTGATCGTGAAGGTCGACCCGCGCAACTCCTCCGGCTGAAGCTTCCCCCCGCGCGCGCCGTCGGCGAGCCGCGCGATCTCCTCGGCAAGTTCGTCCAGCGACTTCTCGCCCGCCTCCTTGACCACGGGAACGACCAGGCCCTGGTCGGTCTGCACCGCGACGCCGATGTCGTACCGCTCCAGGTAGACGACCTCGTTGCCGGCCAGCGTCGCGTTCAGCTCCGGAAACTCCTTCAACCCCGTGACCACGGCCGTGATGACGTACGGGAGATACGAGCGCTCGCCCCGGACCTCCGTGAGCCGCGTGAAATCACATTCCTCGACGGTCGTGACGGCCGGTACCTCGCGATGCGCCTTCGTCAGGTGCTCCGCGATCTGGCGCCTCACTCCTCGCAACGGCTCCCGGCGTTCGCCTTCACGCGGAGCGGCCGCGCCCCGCACGTCTTCCTCGGTGACGCGGCCGCCGGGCCCCGTCGCGCGGACGGTCTCGAGGTCGACGCCCAGCTCCTGGGCAATACGGCGCACCACCGGCGTTGCCTGCACCTTCTTCGGCTCGTCAGGCTCCTGCGCGTCCGCGCCGATCAGAACTAGCGGAGTTCCAACCGGAACGAGCTCGCCCTCTTCGACGAGGATCCGCGCTACTTTGCCCGCGGCGGGCGACGGGATCTCGACCGTCGTCTTGTCGGTCTGGATCTCGACGAGTGGCTCGTCCTCGGCCACTTCCTGCCCGACCTCGACGAGCCAGCGAGCAATCTCTCCTTCGCGGACGCCCTCACCGAGGTCCGGAAGCTTGAACTCGTAGGCCATCAGAAGGCCAAGACGTGGTTGACCGCTTCGACGACGCGCGCGGGCGTCGGGAGATAGTCGTCCTCGATCGACCAGAACGGGAACGGCGCGTCGTAGCCGGTCACCCGAAGGACCGGCCCACGCAGGTCGAGGATCGCCCTCTCGGCCAGGACCGCCGCGATCTCGGCGCCAAACCCCGCCACGCGCGGGGCCTCCTGCACGATGACGGCGCGACCGGTCTTGGCAACGGATGCGAGCAGCGTCTCCTCGTCCAACGGCTTCAAGGTGCGCACGTCGATCACCTCGGCACTCGCTTCGACCTCGTCGGCCGCCGCAACCGCAACCGGAACCATGCCGCCGTAGGCGATCAGGGTAACGTCGCTCCCTTCGCGCGCCACGCGCGCCTTGCCGAGCTGGACGACGTGCTCACCTTCGGGCACGTCCTCGCGCGGGCTGCGGTACAGCGCCTTCGGCTCGAGAACCACAACAGGGTCAGGCGAGCGAATGGCCGCCGCCAGGAGTCCCTTCGCGTCGGCCGGCGTCGAGGGAATCGCAACCTTCACGCCCGGTGTGTGCACGTAGTACGCCTCGGGCGAGTCCTCATGCAGCTCGGGCGCCCGCACGCCGCCCCCCGTCGGCATCCGCACCGTGATCGGGAACTCCATGGCGCCGTTCGTCCGCCAGCGGTACCGCCCGACGTGACAGATGAGCTGGTCGAGACACGGGTAGCTGAACGACTCGTACTGCATCTCGCAAACCGGCCGCCACCCGGCCATGGCGAGGCCCACGGCAGTCCCGAGGATCCCCGCCTCGGCGAGGGGGGTGTCTACGCAGCGGTCGGGACCGAACCGGTCACGAAGGCCGGCCGTCGCCCGGAAGACACCGCCCGCCCGGCCCACGTCCTCTCCCATGACCATGACGCTCTGATCGCGCTCCATCTCCGTGTGCAGTGCGTCGTTGACAGCTTCCACGAGGGTCTTACTCGGCATAGGCGTTCCTCGTGACCAGCTCGGGGTCGGGCTCAGGCAGCGCTTCGGCCGCGGAGATGCCGGCGCGCATGGCCTCGAGCGCCTGGGAGCGGATCTCGTCGATGAGCTCGTCGGTCAGGATCCCGGCCCGCCGCAGGTAGCGCTCGTAGCGGCCGAAGCATTCGTTTTCGCGTTCGAGCTGCACTCGTTGCGCGTCGATGTAGGCCGTCGGGTCGTCAGCCGTGGCATGCGGGGCGCAGCGGTACGTGACAGCCTCGATAAAGGTCGGGCCGTCGCCCGCTCGGGCCCGGGCAAGCGCCTCGCTCGTCGCCTCGTAGACCGCGAGCACGTCGCCGCCGTCCACGCGAACGCCGGGCATGCCGTAACCGACCGCCTTGTCCGCCAGCGTTTCGGCACGGGTCTGCTCCGGAAGAGGAGTCGAGATCGCCCAGTAGTTGTTATTGCAGAGGAGGACGACAGGCGCCTGCATGACGGCCGCGAAGTTGGCGCCCTCGTGGAACGCGCCTTCGGACGTGGCCCCGTCGCCGAAGAACACGAGCGAGCTGGTCGATTCCCCACGCAGCCGTTTTCCCCACGCGAACCCGACTGCGTGCGGGACGTGAGTGGCGATCGGCACCGTGATGGAGGCGATTCGGTATTCGCGCGGATCCCACCAGCCGGCAGGGTGGCCGCGCCACCACGAGAGCACGGTCTCGACCGGCATCCCGCGCAGGAGACCGATCGCGGACTCGCGGTAGGAGGGGAAGATCCAGTCCTCGTCGGCGAGGGCTCGGGCAGCGCCGACCTGCATGGCCTCGTGCCCCCAGAAGATGGCGTACGTCCCGATCCGGCCCTGACGGTGGTAGACAAGCGAGCGCTCGTCGTAGGTCCGCAGAAGGACGATGTCGCGGTAAAGACCGAGGAGCTCCTGCTCGCCGAGGCCGTCGACCTCGCCGTCGGGCGTCGCGTCCCCGTCCCCGATCACCCTGCGCAGGTCCCGCTCGGCAGGCGCTACCTGGGCCATGCGGAAAATCTATCCGGGCGCCAACACTCGAAGCGCGCCCCGCTCCGCCTCGAAGTGGGCCTCGGTGACGTCTCCGATGTCCTCCCCGTCGACTTGGAGGGGAGTCGGGACGTCGCAGGCCACGTGCAGCTCGTCCGCATCGTGGACGTAGAGGACCCTCGAGGAACGGTCTTGGCCCCTTCCGGCGAGGAGCCACCAAGCGACCTCTGGGAGAAGCCACGGCCGCACGCGCCGCGGGGCAACCAGGTCGATACCGAGCTCGAAGCGCGCGCGCGGGGCAACGCGGAGCGGCACCTTCCCGATGAAGCTGTACGGATTGCAATTCGCGACGAGCGCGAAGGCGACTCGGCCGACGCCGACGACCTCCATGGCGTCGTCAAACGAGCCCCAGCGCTCGGCGAAGATCCCGACCAGCTTGCGGGCAAACGCGACGTCGCTCGCCCGACGCCCGGTCTCGCGGCCGAGGGCGTCCACGCGGCGAACGAGCTCCGCATCGACGCCGAGGCCGGCGCCGAAAGTGAAGCGTCTCCCGTTGACCCGTCCGAGCGAGATCGTGCGAGGCTCGCGCACGGCGGCAACGACTCGCGCACACTCGACTGGATCACGAGGAAGGCCGAGCGCGCGTGGGAGGACGCTCGTGCTGCCACCGGGGATGAACCCGACCGCCACCTCGCCGCTGACGCCGTTCACGACCTCGTTGAAGCCTCCGTCGCCCGCGAAGACGAAGATGCGGTCGTGCGTTTTCATGTGCTGCTCGGCCAACTCGGCGGCGTGCATCGGCTGCTCGGTGAGGACGGTTTCGACCGGACCTCGCGCTGAGAGCTCCCGCTCGATGGCCAGCGTCAGCTCGGGCGTGACGCGGCTTGCACCGGGATTGACGATGAGCGCGGCGGTCAAGCCGGAGTGGAATAGCCGCGCATCCCGTCGACGAGCAGCGCGTAGAGCCTGTCGGCGAGCGCGTCCGTGTCGCCGCCGGGCTTGAGCCACGTATACGCCCAGTTGGCCGCGGACAGAAAGAGGAGCGCCGCCGCATTCTCGTCCAAGTCGGTTCGCAGCTCGCTCTGCTCCCGTCCCTCGCGGAAGAGCTCGCGAATGCGCTCCTCGTAGCGGTGGCGCTCCGCCACGATCTCGTCGCGCCGCGCACCCTCGAGGTACTTCCACTCCTGCATGAACACCGTTGCGACCTCGAGCTGATCCGAGACGACTCGCAGGTGGGCGCGGAGCGCAAGACGGATCTTCTCGGTCGCCGGCAGCTGCTCCGGGATGGCGTCGAGGCCCGCGTGGAAGGCGGCAGCGCCCTCGCGCATCGTCTCGTAGAGCAGGTCTTCCTTGCCCTCGATGTGAGCGTAGAGCGAGCCCTTCTGCACCCCGAAGGCCTCGGCGAGGTCGCCGATCGACGTGCCGTGATAGCCCTTCTGCGCGAATAGGCGCGCGGCCTGGCGGGAAAGCTCCTGGCGCCGGGTCATGGTAGATTCTTACCTAACGACCGTTTGGTTGTCATGAACGAGACCGAGTTCGAAGCGTACGTCCAGGACGGCGGCCCGGTCGAGGCCAGCGACCGGATGCCCGAGGACTACCGCAAGGCGCTCATCAAGTTCATCGAGATGCACGGGAACTCGGAGCTCATGGGCGTGTTGCCCGAGCGTGAGTGGATCCTGCGCGCGCCGACCCTGCAACGCAAGCTTGCCCTCACCGCAAAGGTGCAGGACGAGGTCGGCCACTCCCAGCTCATCTACCGCATCGTCGAGGATCTCGGGAAGCCGCGAGAGGACTGCCTCGACGACCTCGTCGCCGGCAAGACGAAGTTCCACAACGTCTTCCATTACCCGACGAAGACGTGGGGCGACGTCGCCGTCATCGCGTGGCTGGTGGACGCCGCGGCGATCATCTCGCAGAAGGCCCTGCTCAAGTGCTCGTACGCGCCCTATGCGCGGATCATGAAGAAGATCTGCTGGGAGGAGTCGTTCCACATCCTCCACGGCCGCGACTGCATCCTCGCGCTCATGACGGGGACGGAGGAGCAGCGCGAGCTCGTCCAGGAAGCCGTGAACCGGTGGTGGGGGCCGCTGATGCAGTTCCACGGCAACCCCATTCCCGCCGACGAGGACCCCATGTACCGCTGGCGGATCAAGAGCCAGGCGAACGAAGAGGCGCGCCAGCAGTTCCTCGACGGCTACGTGCCGCAGATCTGGGAGCTCGGGCTCACGGTGCCGGACCCGAAGCTGAGGAAGCTCGACGACGGCGTGTGGGAGTACTCCGAGCCCGACTGGGAGGAGCTGAAGTACGTCGTCACCGGCCATGGCCCGAAGACGGAGGAGCGGCTAGGGTTCAGGCGCTGGTCGCGCAAAGAGACCGCGTGGGTCCGGAAGGCCGTCCTCGCTCAGGCGGCATGATTTTCGAAGTTTTTCGGCAGGAGCGCGAGGGTCAGCCGTTTCAGCACGGCGGCTCCCTCGAAGCTCCCGATCTGACCTTCGCCGAGGCCTACGCGCGTGAGTTCTACGGCCGGCGCGACGAGTCGTTCGCCCTCTGGATCGTCCCGCGCGAAGCGGTCGAGGAGATCCGCGAGCCGTACGTCGCGGAGGTCTTCGACCGCGACTACCGCCGCGTCGACGGCTACTCGCTCAAGGTGAAGCTGAAGGAGGC
>DASXSE010000027.1:0-16308 GCA_036506175.1 Gaiellaceae bacterium | reverse complement strand
GCATCCCGATCCCGAGTGCGATCTCGACTACATCCCGAACGAATCGCGCGAATGGGAGACGGATTTCGCGCTCTCGAACAACTTCGGGTTCGGCGGGCACAACGCGTGCCTCGTCTTCACGAAGTTCGAGGGCTAGATGGCCCGAGACCGCTGGGCCACCTTCGACTGCTACGGCACGCTGATCGACTGGAACGGTGGGATCAGGGAGACGCTTGTCAGCCTCTGGCCGGAAGCTGACGTTGACGCCCTTCACGACCGCTACCACGAGATCGAGCCGCGCGTTCAGATCAACGGGTCGCTTCCCTACCGGGAGGTGATGAAGCAGGCGCTGAGCCTGCTCGCGGGCGACGAGGACCTGCCTCTGCGTCCCGAGGACGATTACGCGCTGGCCGATTCCCTGCCTTCCTGGCGACCGTTTCCGGAAGTGCCGGGTGCGCTCGCTGAGCTGCGCGGCCGCGGCTTCAAGCTCGCCGTCCTCTCGAACACGGATCCCGATCTCCTCGAGGCGTCGTTCGAACGGATCGGCGTGCCGGTCGACGGGCAGGTGACCGCCGCGGAGGCGGGCTCGTACAAGCCGGCGCCCGGACATTGGGACCGCTTCTTCGAGGAGTTCGGCGCCGAGCGCGAACACCACGTCCACGTGGGCGCGAGCCTCTACCACGACATCGAGCCGGCGGACAAGCTCGGCCTGAAGGCGGTCTGGATCAATCGCCTGCACGAGACGAGCGACCTCCCGCGAGCCGCCGAGCTGAAGGACCTCTCGCGGTTGCCCGATGTCCTCGACGAGCTCGTTCCCGTAGCTACTCTCTGAACGTGTCGCGCCTGCGGGCCCGCTGCCCGGATTGCCGCACCTTGACCGCCGTCGCGCTCGCGGCGGGCGAGTACGAATGCCACTCCTGCGGGCGCTCGTTTCCCGCTGCACTCGTACGAGTACCGCGCGCGTGGGGGAACGGCGGCGAGGAGATGGTGGAGGCAGCCTTCCTGGAGCTCCCATATCCGGAAGCGGGCGTCGTGGACGAGGACACCCTGACGGAGCAGAACCTCGCGCTCGCGGCCTCGCTACCGGAACGCCCTCTGGTTCTCGGCGGCTGCTGTTGCTCGCACGTCGGCGCTGTCGAGGGGCTGGCCACCCGGTATGACCGGCTCGCCGTGGTCTGGTTCGATGCGCATGGCGACCTGAACACGCCGGAGAGCTCGCCCAGCGGCAACCAGTGGGGCATGCCTCTTCGGATGCTGCTGGATTCGGGCACCGTCGCGCCCGAGGACACTGTGCTCGTCGGCGCCCGCAATCTCGACCCGCCGGAGAAGGAGTTCATCGCGGCGACGGGGCTCCGTTGTGGCAAGGAGGAAATCGGAGCCGCCCTCGAGGGCTCCGATGCCGCGTATGTCGCCTTCGACTGTGACGTGCTCGACCCCGAGGACGACATACGGGCCTACATGCCCGAGCCGGGCGGCCTGTCGATCGACGAGACGACGACTATCCTCGAGGGGATCGCGGGAGCGAAGCCCGTTGCCGGTGTGGGTCTGTCCGGCCTGTCGGCCCACCCGGCGAACACCTCCCCTCTTGCTCGCATCTGCGCGGCCCTAGGGCTGTAAGAGCCTAGACCGTAAGATAGGCCGCCAATGGCAAGCCGCATCGACGTGTCCATCGAGCATCGCGGCCCCGAGCCTGAACCGCAGGGAAAGCATCCGAACACGTGCCCGAGCTGCCACTCGCATTACAAGGACGAAGAGCTCGAGGCGAACCTGCGCGTCTGCCTCCAGTGCGGTCATCACTTTCCCGTTCGCGCGCGCGACCGCGTCAACCAGCTCGCTGATCGAGGGACTTTCCACGAGGCCGACGCGGACCTCCGGTCCGCCGATCCCCTGGGGTTCTTCGACCTGCGCGCCTACACGGAGAGGCTCGCCGAGGCCGAGGTAGCGACGGGACTCGGCGACGCGATGATCGCGGGCGCAGCCGTCATCGAGCGGCGTCCCTGCGAGCTGGCCGTGATGGACTTCGGCTTCATGGGAGGCTCCATGGGCAGCGCGGTTGGCGAGAAGTTCGTGCGCGCCTGCGAGCGAGCAGCCAAACGCCGCGTACCGCTCGTGTGCGTGACCGCCTCGGGCGGCGCCCGCATGCAGGAGGGAATTCTCTCGCTCATGCAGCTGCCGAAGACCGTCTCCGCAGTGGACGAGCTCCACCAGGCGCCGGCTGCCTTCATCTCCGTAATGACCCATCCGACCACCGCGGGCGTGCTGGCGAGCTTCGCCAGCCTCGGCGACATCGTGGTCGCCGAGCCCGGCGCGCTGCTCGCGTTCACCGGCCCACGCGTGGTCCAGCAGACCACGCGTGAGAAGCTGCCGGACGATTTCGGCCAAGCCGAGTCGAACCAACGCTTCGGCCATGTCGACGCCATCGTGGCTCGACCTGAGCTTCGCCCTTTCCTCGGGCGCGCCCTCGCCCTCTTCGAGCGAAATGGCAACTGAGACCGAAGGCACGCAGGGCGCGGTCGAGCAACTACGGCTGCGCGACCGCCTCGCCAAGCTGCGGGAGTTGCCCCTTCTGCGCGGGGTGGGCGTCTCCGGTGAGTTGGCGCGCCTGCAGCGTCAGATCGACCGCATCGGCGCTGAGCCGAGCGCAGACGAGGTGTGGCACGCCGTCGAGCTGGCCCGCCATCAGGACAGGCCCTACACGCTTGATTACGTCGAGCGGATCTTCGAGGACTTCCTCGAGCTGCACGGCGACCGCTCACTCGGCGACGACGCTGCCGTGGTCGCCGGTCTCGGGCGGTTCAACGGGCGCACAGTCACACTCATCGGACATCAAAAGGGGCGCGACATCCGCGAGCGCACCCACCGGAACTTCGGAATGACGTATCCGGAGGGCTATCGCAAGGCGATGCGCGCCATGGAAGTAGCCGAGCGCCACCGTTTCCCGGTGCTCACGCTTGTCGACACGCCCGGCGCGTACCCGGGTGTCGTTGCCGAGCAACACGGCCAGGGCGGTTGGATCGCTCGCTCGCAGCTCGCGATGCTGCGGCTTGGCGTCCCGACGGTGACGTGCATCATCGGCGAGGGCGGCTCCGGCGGCGCAGTCGCGATCGCAGTCGCCGACCGTGTCCTCATGCAGGAGAACGCCATCTACTCCGTCATCTCGCCCGAAGGCTGCGCGGCCATCCTCTGGCGCGACGCCGGCGAGGCGAAGAAGGCCGCTGCGGCTTTCAAGCCGGACGCTACGCACTGCTTGGAGCTGGGCGTGGTCGACGCGATTGTCCCGGAACCCCCCGAAGGAGCGCACGTTGACCATGACGAGGCGGCCCGTCTTCTCGGAGCCTCGTTGGAGATCGCCCTGGAAGAGGTGGAAAACCTCGATCCGGACGATCGACGACGTTCGAGACACCGGAAATTCCGTGAAATGGGCGTGTTTCTCGGGTAACGGACCGGTCGTCGCCCATCCACAGCATCCACAGAGTTTTCCCCTGCTTGAGGCGACCTTTCCACCAAGGCCTCGAGGCCGGTTCAGCACCGGCCTCGAGTACCAACCCCCCTGGTCGGCAGAGAAGTCGCAAAGGAGCCTTCTCGGCGCGGCTTGTACCCGCGCTCGGTCCGGCTAAACCTGTCGCCGTTCAGAAAGTTCCGCCGGAAGGCATGCTAGGAAGATGGCGCGGCTGCGCGAGTACGAGCGGAAGCGAGATCCAAAGAAGACGCCGGAGCCTTTCGGGGGCCGCGGACGGCGCGGCAAGGAGCCGATCTTTGTCGTCCAGCGGCACGATGCACGCCGGTTGCACTACGACTTCCGCCTCGAACGCGGTGGGGCGCTCGCCAGCTGGGCCGTCCCGAAGGGCATCCCACTGGAGCCCGGCGAGCGGAATCTCGCTGTTCACGTCGAGGACCATCCGCTCGAATACGCGACCTTCCAAGGCGAGATCCCTGCCGGCCAGTACGGCGCGGGCCAGGTGGAGATCTGGGACCAGGGGACCTACGAGCTCCTGGAGGAGAAGAAGGACGGCGGTTTGACCGTCCGTCTCAAAGGCGAGCGGCTCGACGGCACGTGGACGCTTGTCCCGGCGAGGCTCTCCGGTGACGCAAAGAACTGGCTCCTGATCAAGAAGCGGGACGAACGTGCCGCTCCCCGGTCGCGACGACGCTATCCGCCGATGCTCGCCTCCCTCGCCGAGAAGCTTCCCACGGGACGCGGTTGGCTCTTCGAAGCCAAATGGGACGGCTACCGGACGATCACGTACATGGTCAACGGGGACCCCGAGCTGCGCACTCGCAAGGATCAGGACTACACCGAGCGCTTCGCATCCGTCGCGAGTGCAATCCCGCGCGCGCTTCGGACGTCCAACTGTGTCCTCGACGGTGAGGTGTGCGCCATCGACGAAAGCGGGCGCTCGAGTTTCTCGGCCATGCAGCAGGGCGGCCACCCGCTCGTCTACTACGTCTTCGATCTCCTCGAGCTCGACGGAGAGCCGTTGGTCGACCTGCCCTTCACCGAGCGGCGCAGCCGCCTGGAAGCGATTCTCGATCGGCGCAGCAAGACGGTCCAGCTCTCGGAGGCTTTCGAGGACGGACGTGCGCTCGAGCAGGCCGCTCTCGAGCAAGGTCTCGAAGGCGTGATGGCCAAGCGGGCCGAATCACGCTACGAGCCGGGCAAGCGGAGCCGCGACTGGCTCAAGGTCAAGCCGGGCAAGCAGCGCCAGGAGTTCATCATCGCCGGCTACACGCAAGGCAAGGGGCGGCGCGAGCGGCGGCTCGGGTCCCTCGTTCTGGCCGTCAAGCAGGGCCGCGACCTGCGCTACGTCGGCAACGTGGGAACCGGCTTCACTGACGCGGAGATCGACCGCCTGATGAAGAAGCTCGCGCCGCTCGAACGGCCTACGCCTCCGTTCCCCGACGTTCCGAAGATGCCGCGGGTGAAGAAGGGAGACGTCGTTTGGGTCGAGCCCAGCCTCGTGTGCGAGGTCGAGTTCGTCGAGTGGACGCACGACGGCCATCTGCGGGCGCCCTCGTACCAAGGGCTCCGCGAGGACAAGGCGGCCGAGGAAGTCCGGCCGGAGCGCCCGATCGAGAGCGAGATCAAGCGGGGCAAACGTGTGCTGCGCCTGTCCAACCTCGACAAGATCTTCTGGCCGGACGAAGCGATCACGAAGGGTGACCTCATCGCGTATTACCGGGACGTCGCGCCGGTTCTTATTCCGCATTTGAAGGACCGGCCTTTCACGATGAAGCGCTATCCCGACGGCGCCTTCGGCAAGTTCTTCTTCCAGAAGGACGCCCCCAAGGGGATGCCCGACTGGATTCCAACGCGGCCGTTCATGGTCAGCACGCGTGACACACCGAGGCGCACGAGGCGGATCCAGGTTCCCCTCGTGAACGACGAGCTCGCGCTCCTCTGGATGGTGAGCATGGGCTGCATCGACGCGAACGTGTGGTACTCCCGCGTCGACAAGCCCGAGCGGCCCGACTTCGTCCTCTTCGACCTCGACCCCTCACCCGACGTCGGCTTCAAGGAGACGGTGCAGGTCGCGCTTCTGATCAAGGAAGTGCTCGACGCGCTCCAGCTCGAAGGCTTCCCGAAGACGAGCGGGTCGGACGGGATCCACGTGCTCGTTCCGATCGAGAGGCGCTACACGTTCGCGGACACGCGCGAGTTCGCCGAGATCGTTGCGCGGACGCTCGAGCGCACGCATCAAGGTCTCGTGACCACCCAATGGGCGAAACAAAAGCGTCGCGGCGTCCTCGTCGATGCCAACCAGAACGGCGAAGGCAAGACGATCGCCTCGGTGTACTCGGTCAGGCCGCGCGAGGGTGCGCCTGTCTCGACCCCCCTGCGCTGGGACGAGGTCACCGAGAACCTCGATCCCCGCGACTTCACGATGGAAGTGGTGCTCGGCCGGATCGAGCGGGACGGCGACCTCTTCCAGCCGGTGCTGACCATGAAGCAGTCGCTCGGAGCGGCGCTCAGGAAGCTTCGCTGAGCTTGAGGCGATAGACGTAGCGTTCGCCAACTTCGTCGAATCCGAGCCGGCGATACAGCTCCTTTGGCCAATCCCGCGCGTCGGCGACGAGGAACACGAAGTCATGGCCACCAGTCCGCGCCTCGTCGAGCGCACGTAGGGTGACTGCGGTCGCGTGTCCGCGGCCGCGGTGCTCGGGCAGCGTGGCCACGTCCTCGATCTGAGCCGTGTGGCCGTCCGAGTAGAGGTTCGCGGCGCTGACGACGGCGCCGTCGACCACAATCGCGAAATAGCGCGCGTTGCCCACCTCGGCAAAGCAGCGGTCCGAGGCCATGATCTGGCCGACTGTCTCCGAATCGAGATCGGGAAGCCACTCGGCGAGGATCGCGTGTCGGAGCGCCAGAACCGATTCGCGGTCGACCTCGGCGACGTCGTGAGCGGCGCCTCGTCTTGACGGCTCGCGGTGCGAGACCATGTACACGAAGTGGTCGGTTTTCCAGCCGCGGTCGCCGAGCGGCCTCTCGAGTCGCCGCCCGAGCTCTTCGTCCGTGACGAGCAGCCGCCGGTGATTGAGCCCCGCCTTGCCGAGAACCTGCTCCGCGTCGGCGATGAGCTCCTCCAGATCGGCGTCCGCGGTCTCCACGCGTAGGAGGTTCACCGACCACACGTGCGGAAGGCCCGGGTTGAGGAGCGCGACGCCAAAGCGCGACTGCTCGCGTCTTTTGACGCAGGCATCGCGCAGGGCTTCCTCGAAGGCCGCCGCTCGCTCGAACTCACTCCTCATCGCGTAAAGGAGCGGGGTGGCCGAGCATCCCGAGCTCGGCGATGTCCCGCCGGAAGAAGAGGGCCACGGTCCAGTCGGTGACGACGCGGAGCTTCCTTGTCAGCAAGGGCAACTGGTAGAGATGGTAGGTGCGGGTGACGAACCAGCCGATGAAGCCTCGCAGACGCAGGCCGAGCACCTCGGCAATTCCCTTGTGGCGGCCGAGCGTCGCAACTTGTCCCAGCATGCGGTAGCGGTAGGGCCGCACAGAGCCGGCCAGGTTCTTGGAGAGTCGCCGCGCCTGACGCAGCGCGTGCTGGCTCGTCGGTGGATCGAAATAGCCCGGAGTCGCCTGGTTGGGGACGCGCGCGCAGTCTCCCAACGCCCACACCCCTTCGAGCCCGTCGACGCGGAAGGTCGGGTCGACCACGACGCGGCCGCGTTCGTCCAGAGGGAGTCCGAGCTTCGCGAGCAGGGGGTTGGCCTTCACTCCCGCCGTCCAGACGAGCGTCTCGGTCTCGAGCCGCGTCCCATCTGAAAGGGTGACCGCGTGTTCCTCGACGGACTCGAGCGTCGTCGAGACGCGGATGTCGACACCGCGCTTCCAGAGCTCCTGTGCAGCGTAGTCCCCGAGGCGGGCCGGGATCTCCGGAAGGATCTTCGGCGCCGCATCGACGAGCACCCAGCGCTGGCGGGTGTCACGCAGACGCGGGTAGTACCGCACGGCGTCTCTCAGCAGGTCGGACAGCTCGGCGAGCGCTTCCACGCCCGCGTAGCCGGCGCCCACGAAGACAAAGCTCAGGTGGCGCTTGGCATCGTCGGCTGAGAGCGACGCTTCGGCAAGCTCGAGTTGGCGCAGGACGTGGTTGCGGAGAAAGATCGCGTCGGCGAGGCTCTTGAAGCCGAGGCCGTGCTCCGCCAGTCCGGGAATGGGGAGCGTGCGTGCCACGGCGCCGAGTGCCAGGACGAGCTGGTCGTAGTGGACCTCTGCGGGTCCCACTTCGCTCTCCACCTCGACGATATGAGCCCCGGGATCGAGCGATGTCACTTCGCCCAGCAGGAGCTCGGCATGGCGGCACATGAGGCGCAGCGGCACGACGACGTGCCGCGGCTCGAGGGTGCCCGACGCGGCTTCCGGAAGTAGCGGTGTGTACAGCATGAAGTTCTCCCGGCTGACAATGGTGGCGCTCCGCTTTCCAAGCAGGCGCGCCACATAGCTTCCGGCGAATCCGCCGCCGAGGATCAGCGTGCCGCCGACAGCCTCTCGCCGCAATCCGTTCATCGCCTCCCCTCGTAGCGAAAGCCAAACGACCCGAGGGGAGGGTTTCATGAAAAGAGTTCTGCTGCTGATCAGCGCGTTCGTCGTGCTCGCGCTTCCGGCCGGGGCAGGCGCCTTTCACCACGTCGCTGTGCCGGCCGACGAATGCGCTCCGGCCCAGGCAGGAACGCCCGGCAACAACCCAACCGCGCACGCGGCTATCGCGGAGCACAACCCCGCTCAGACGCTTCCGCTGCCGCCGTTCGGAACTCCCGGGGACGCGGCAACGCCGGACGAGTGTCCCGCTCCGAACAAGTAGAACGCCGGGCTGTGGTCGAGGGGCCGTCTCGGAGGGAGACGGCCCCTCAGCTCTTCAGCATCCGGCGCAGCAAGGTGAGCGCGCCGGCTTTGTCGAGGAACTCGTTGAGGTTTCCGCACTTCGGCGACTGAACGCATGAAGGGCAGCCGCTCTCGCACGGACACCCAGCCAAGAGTCGTTCTGTGTCGGCAACCCACCCTTCCAGCTGGTCGAAGCCGCGCTCGGCGATTCCTACGCCGCCGGCATGACCGTCGTAGATGAAGACGGTCGGACGGCCGGTCTGGAAATGGAGATTCGTCGAGAGCCCCCCGATGTCCCAGCGGTCGCACATCGCCCAGAGCGGCAGCACCGCGATCATCGAATGCTCCGCGGCGTGCAGGGAGCCCAATAGGCGCGGCAGGTCCTCCAACCCCTCCAGCATCCACGGCTCGGGCAGGTACCAGACGGCTTCCGTTTCGAATGTCGTCTCAGGGAGGTCGAGCGGGACGAGGTCGAGAGTGGCCTGGTCTCTGATGGCCTTCTTCTGGTAAGCGACGACCTGCTCCGTCACGCTGACGGCTCCGAAGGAGACTTCCATGCCAAGTCGCTGCTCGACGGCGTATGGCTGTTCGATTGCCGTTGTCGTCTCCTTCTTCACCTGGGTGTAGTAATCGCTCTGGAACTGCTCGACCAGCGCAGAGCGAGCGTCCAGATCGAGCTCGAGCACGCGATAGGTCTGGCCGAGGTGGAGGTAGACCGCGCCCTCGTGCACCGTCGAGTACGCACGCTCGCGCTCGACGACTCCGAGGATCGCGCCCGTCGCGATGTCCACAACGGAAAACGCGTCGGGCGTGGTCGACCTCAGAGAGAATCGGCCGGCCGGGTACTCCCGGCCCGCCCAGACATAACCAGCCTTCGTCCTCTTCAGCTCACCGGCTTCCGCGAGGATCGCAGCCCGCTCCAGCGCCTCGCCGCCGAGGAACGGCACGTCGCGCTCATCGAGCGGTGCCTCGAAAGCGGCCGAGCGAACGTGGCCGTCGAGAACACGCGGGTTCGCGTGATCGAGAATCGCGGCTTCAACCCGGCGCTCGAGCAGCGACTCGGGCTCGCGCATGAAGAACTGATCGAGGGCGTCCTCGCTGGCGACGAGGACGGCGAGACCCTTTGCTTGCCTGCCCGCGCGGCCCCACTGCTGGCGGAGACTCGCAACCGTGCCCGGGAAGCCCACCGAGATCGCGCAGTCGAGCAGCCCGATGTCGATGCCGAGCTCGAGGGCGTCAGTGGCCGTGACACCGAGGAGCTCACCTTCCACGAGGCGCCGCTCGATCTCGCGCCGCTGCGCGGGGGTGTAGCCGGCCCGGTACGGCGACAACCGTTCGGCGAGCTCGGGCCCGACTCGCTCGGAGGCAAAGCGGTGGATCAGCTCCGCTACCTTGCGCGATTTCGTGAAGCAGATCGTCCGCAGGTCGCGAGAGACGAGCTCGGCCAGGAGGCGCGCCCCTTCTCCCAGCGGGCTCGCCCGCAGCTGGAGAGCCTCGTCCACGAGCGGTGGGTTCCAGAAGGCGATCGTGCGCGCCGCTCGTGGCGCCGTATCGTCCTCGATGATCGTCGCATCGATTCCGAGGAGCGTTCGCGCGAGCTCGGCGGGATTCGCGATGGTGGCGGACGCGAGGAGAAACTGCGGCTCCGCGCCATAGATCGCCGCGGCGCGACGCAGGCGCCGGAGCACGTTGCCCACATGTGAGCCGAACACGCCCCGGTAGACGTGAGCCTCGTCGACGACGACGTAGCGGAGGTTCTGCAGCACGTCTCCCCAGCGGTCGTGGTGCGGCAAGACGCCCACATGGAGCATGTCGGGGTTCGTGAGGATCACGTTCGACCACTTGCGGATCTGCCAGCGGCGCTCGGCCTCGGTGTCTCCGTCGTAAATCGCCGGCCGCAGGCGATGCAGCCTGAAAGCTGACAGCGCTCGGGCCTGGTCCTGCGCCAGCGCTTTTGTGGGATAGAGGTACAGGGCGCGCAACTTCGGCTCGGCGGCGAGCGCGTCGAGCACCGGCAGGTTGAAGGCCAGCGTCTTGCCGCTCGCAGTCCCGGTCGAGACGACGATGTGCTCTCCGCGCGCTGCGGCCGCGTATGCCTCTGCCTGGTGCCGGTAGAGACCGTTCAGCCCGCCGGCACCGAGCGCCTCACGGACCCGCGGATGAAGGTCGTTGGGAATCGGGACGATCTCTGCGTCGCGCGCAGGCACTTCCTTCGTGTAGGCGAGCTCCTCACCGGTTAGGAGCTCGTCCCAGGAGGCGGTGACGGTGGCCATGGAATCCGATGCTAGCCTCAGCTCCCGTGGTACCTCGTTGCCTGACGATTGCGGGGTCGGATTCCGGCGGCGGCGCCGGCATCCAGGCCGACCTGAAGGCCTTCGCTCGCCTCGGCTGCTACGGAATGAGCGCAATCGTCGCTCTCACCGCGCAGTCGACGACGGAAGTGCGTGCGGTGCAGGAGGCGCCGCCGGATTTCATCCGCGCGCAGCTCGAGGTGCTCTTCGCGGACATCGGCGTCGACGCGGCCAAGACCGGAATGCTGTTCAGTGCACCGATCGTCGAGACGGTCGCCGGCTTCCTCGACGCCAATCCGGTCTCGCTCGTCGTCGACCCGGTCATGGTGGCGGCCTCGGGGGCGAAGCTCCTCCAGGACGACGCCGTTTCCATCCTCGTCGAGCGTCTCTTCCCGCTCGCCACTGTGGTGACGCCGAATCTGCACGAGGCGTGCGCGCTCGCTG
Source organism: Gaiellaceae bacterium (assembly GCA_036506175.1). Taxonomy (GTDB): domain Bacteria; phylum Actinomycetota; class Thermoleophilia; order Gaiellales; family Gaiellaceae; genus JAIBJP01. The sequence continues at coordinate 5,271 of DASXSE010000027.1, read as the reverse complement.
GGATTCCGTACTCGGATGACGCGAATCGGGAGGAGCTCGCGGAGCGAATCCACCAGCTCGGCGCTGCCGCTGTCATCGTCACGGGTGGCCATGGCACCGAAGCAGTCGACTGGCTCTTCGACGGCGAGCACCACGTTCCGATCGCAGTCGAGCGTTACGGGGACGAGGCGACCCACGGTGCCGGTTGCACTCACTCGGCTGCGCTGACCGCTTTGCTGGCCCGGGGCGAGAGCCTCGAGGACGCCGCACGCGGAGCTGCCGAGGTGGCATCCGATGCGGTGCGGGCGGGTTTGGCGGACATCGGCTCGGGCTCCGGGCCCGTCGACGTCTTCGGACTTGGCGCACCTGTCAGAGATCGGTGAGCTCGGGCTCCTCGCGGAGCTCGAGCAACGCGGCCTGATCTCCGGGCTCGACGCCGAAGGCGCGGTTTTCCCTGACGGCCGCGTCGTGACGCAGGACACGCTCGTGGAGGGCGTTCACTTTCCGGTGGATTTGACCTTGTGGCGCGAGCTCGGCTACAAGGCGGTGGCTGTCAACCTCAGCGACCTTGCGGCCATGGGAGCCGAGCCGGAAGGTCTGCTCGTTGCGCTCGCGGCCCCGGCCGGCACCGAGAGTTCGAGCATCACCCAGCTCTACGAGGGTCTGAACGAGCTCGGCGTTCCGGTGCTGGCGGGCGACCTGTCTTCGTCTTCCTTCATCGCGGTGACAGTCATGGCGCTCGGTCGGAGCGAGAGGGTTCCGGGCCGCGCGGGGGCCCGTCCGGGTGACGTCCTCGTCGTCACGGGGCCGCTCGGGGCGGCTGCAGCGGGGTTCTACGCCTTGGCGCACGGTCTCAGCGGGTTCGACGAGCTGGTCGAGCGTCAGCGTCGTCCTCCGGTCCGGCTCGAGGAGGGCGAGCGATTGGCGAAGTCGGCCCACGCGATGATCGATCTCTCGGACGGCATCCTGCGCGACGCCGGTCGGATCGCCGAGCGGTCAGGCGTCCGGCTCGTTATCGAGCCGGACGCCATTCCGATCGCGCCGCGAGTTACGGAGGTCGCGAACCTCCCCTTCTGGACGTACGGCGAGGACTACGAGCTTTTGGCTGCCCTCACGCCCGAGGACGCTCGCGCGACTGGGCTACCGATCGTTGGACGGGTCGAGGAAGGATCCGGCGTCGAGCCCGAGCTACCCACCGCGGGCTGGGACGCGTATCGACGTTAGGCGGCTTCCGAGAGCCAGCGCTGCCAGGCGCTCTCGTAGTAACTCTTAGAGCGCGCGCCGATGGCCACGTCCTGCGGCTCGCCGTGCTCGAAGAGGATCACGGTCGGAATCGATAGGACGTTGAAGCGCGCCGCCGTCACCGGGTTGTCGTCGACGTTCAACTTCAGGAACGCCACACGCTCGCCGTGCTGGCCGGCTAGGTCGTCGATGATCGGACTGACCACGCGGCACGGTCCGCACCACGGCGCCCAGAAGTCGACCACCACAGGCCGCCCGGCCTGGATGACTTCCTGGTCGAAGGTGTCGTCGGTGACGTCGCTGACCATGCGTCCACTATAGCCGCGGCTAGAGACGGCCCAAGGCGGCTCGCAGACGGAGCGCGGGCACCTTCCCCATTGCCTCGAGAACGATCGCGCGGCTCATCTTCGATGCGCCCGCTTCACGCTCCGAAAAGACGATGGGAACCTCGATCACGCGGAACCCCGCGCGAATCGCTCGATAGGTCGTCTCGATCTGGAAGGCATAGCCCTTGGACGAGATCCGCTCGAGGCCGATGGCCTCCAACACCTGTCGGCGGAAGCACTTGAACCCACCGGTCAGATCGCGCACAGGCACTCCCAGGAGCACGCGTGAATAGAACGAGCCAAAACGGCTGATCGCTCGACGCCCCAATCCCCAGTTGCGCGTGCCCCCGCCGTCCACGTAGCGGGAGCCCAACACCACGTCTGCCGCCTCTGCCGCCTCGATCAGCCGCGGAAGGTCCTCGGGGTCGTGGGAGAAGTCGCAGTCCATCTCGACGATGCGTTCTGCCCCGGCACCCAGCGCCCAGAGGAAGCCCCCAACGTATGCCGGACCCAGACCTTCCTTCTTCGGCCGATGGAGGACGCTGAGGAATCGGAACTCGCCGGTGAGCCGGTCGGCGAGCTCGCCGGTGCCGTCGGGCGAGGAGTCGTCGATGACGAGGACTCGCGCGTCGAGACCATGGCGACCGATGACCTCGTCCAGCGCTCTCACCATCGCCTCGAGGTTGCCGCGCTCGTTGTACGTGGGCAGGCAGATCACCACGTTCACGCGCGTATCATCGCCGCGTGGCCCGGACCCTGCCTTCGAACGCCGAGCTCGCCGACCAGTTCGAGCTCCTCGCCGACATGCTCGAGCTCGACGGCGCCGATGCCTTTCGGCTGACCGCGTATCGGCGGGCAGCCACTCGGATCCGTGAGTCGGCCGTGCCCGTCGCACAGCTCGCCCTAGACCACAAGGCGACGCGGCTCTCCGGGATAGGTACGACGATCGAGAACAAGATCGTCGAGTTCACGGAGACGGGAGACCTGACCGCGCTTGCCAAGCTGCGAGCCAAGCTGCCGGGGGGCTTGGTCGAGGTCATGCATGTCCCCGGCCTTGGTCCGAAAACGGCGCGCAAGCTGCACGCGGAGCTGGGGATCGAGTCCGCGGCGGACCTTCGGACCGCCGCCGAGCAGGGACTACTGGCATCTCTCCCGGGTCTCGGCAAGAAGACCGAAGAGAAGGTCCTGAAAGAGCTCGGCAAGCCTCAGGCGAAGATCGAGCGGAAGACATTGCTCGGCCGCGTGTTGCCGGCCGTCGAGCGTGCCGTCGACGAGGTGCGCCAGCATCCTGCGGCCGACCGGGTGTCCGAGGCTGGCAGTGTGCGCAGGCGCTGCGAGACCGTCCGTGACCTCGACATCATCGCCACTGCGAGCGATCCGGGAGCGCTGACGACGTACTTCACCGAGCTGCCATGGGTGGCGGAGATCATCGCCCGCGGCTCGACGAAGGCGACCGTCGTTTCGCATGACGCATTGCGCTTCGATCTGCGCGTCGTTCCGCCGGAGAACTACGGGAACCTCCTGCAGCACTTCACGGGGTCGAAGGCGCACAACGTGGCCATGCGCGAGGAAGCCGTCGGCCGCAAGCTCTCCATCTCGGAGTACGGCGTCAAGAACGTCGAGACGGACGAGGTGTTCCACGCTTCGGACGAGGAAGAGCTGTACGAGTTCCTCGGCTACCAATGGATCCCGCCGGAGCTCCGCGAGAATCGGGGCGAGCTCGCCGCGGCGCGCGCGGGGGAGCTGCCGCAGCTTGTCGAGCTGGCCGATGTTCAGGGCGACCTCCACGTGCACACCGACTGGTCGGACGGGCGCGCGCCCCTCGAGGAGATGGTGCTCGCGGCACGCGAGCTCGGACGCCGCTACGTCGCGATCTGCGACCACGCGCGGCGCCTTCGCGAAGGCCGTCTCGAGCGCCAGGCAGAGGACATCGTCGCGCTGAACGAGCGCATTGACGGGATCGAGATCCTGTCGGGGGTCGAGATCGACATCCGGGCCGATGGCAGCCTCGACATGCCCGACGAGGTTCTCGCGGAACGTGCGTGGGTGATGGCATCCATCCATTCCGGGTTCGACAAGCCCCGGTCCGAGCTCACCAAGCGACTCATGTCCGCGATGGAAAACCCGCACGTCGACTGCATCGGCCATCCCACCGGGCGGAAGATCAACCGCCGCGACGCCTATGACGTCGACTTCGAGAAGCTCTTGGAGAAGGCCGTCGAGACCGGAGCGTTCCTGGAGATCAACTCGCAGCCCGACCGCCTGGATCTGATCGACGTGAATGCCCGCGCCGCCGGCGAAGCCGGCGTGGGGATCGTCATCTCGACGGACGCTCACCGGCTACACGAGCTGGCGAACCTCCAGCTCGGCGTCGCGCAGGCTCGCCGCGGCTGGCTGACGCGTGACCAGATCGTCAACGCCCGCTCTTGGAAAGAGATCAAGAAGCGAATGAAGAAGGCGTGACGGATCTCCGTCGCGACGGGGAGGCTGCGCTTGAATGGGCGGCCGACTATCTGGATCGCGTCGGGGAACTTCCCGTCATGGCCCGTGTGGAGCCCGGGGAGATCCGCGCCGCCCTCCCGGCCTCGCCGCCCGAGCAGGGCGAGCCGTTCGAGGCGCTGCTGCGCGACCTCGACGAGGTCGTCCTCCCGGGGGTCACGCACTGGAACCACCCACGCTTCCTCGCCTACTTCGCGAACACGGGCTCGGAGCCGGCGATCCTCGCGGAGCTCCTGGCGGCGACCCTGAACGTCAACGCCATGCTGTGGGCCACATCCCCTGCCGCGACGGAGGTCGAACAGCTGGCGATGGATTGGCTACGGCAGCTGCTCGGTCTTCCGGAAGGCCTTCACGGCCAGATCGAAGACACGGCCTCGGTCTCGACGATCGTGGCACTCGCCGCGGCCCGCGAGCTTCGTCCCGCGGGCACTGTGCTCGCATCGGAACAGGCGAACTTCTCGGTAGCAAAGGCCGCCCGTCTCGTCGGTCTCGCCTTCAAAGCGCTGCCCGTCGACGATGCATTCCGCCTGCGTCCGGAGGCCGTTGCGGCCGAGATCGAAGGCGCTACGGCGGTCGTTGCCACCTCGGGGACGACGTCCAGCACCGCTGTCGACCCCATCCCCGAGATCGCCGATCTCTGCGAGCGCGCAGGGGTCTGGCTGCACGTCGATGCCGCGTATGCGGGCGCTGCTGCGGTGTGCGAGGAGTTTCGCTGGGCTCTCGCCGGCGCGGAGCGTGCGGACTCGGTCGTCGTCAATGCACACAAATGGCTCCTCGTGCCTATGGATTGCTCCTGCCTCTGGACACGGCGGCCGGATGCCTTCTTCCGGGCTTTCAGCGCCCAGCCGGAGTACATGCCGGAGCGCGCCGCCGACGTGAGGGACCTGAAGGATTACGGGCCCCGCCTGGGCCGGAGCTTCCTAGGGTTGAAGCTCTGGGCGGTGCTCCGCTGTTACGGCCGCGAGGGACTCCAGGCGGTGATCCGGGAGCACGTCCGGCTGGCCCAACTCTTCGCGTCGTGGCTCGAGCAGACTCCGGGTTGGGAGATCGTCGTCCCGCCCGATTTCTCCGTTGTCTGTTTCCGTTGCGAGGGAAGCGACGAGGAGAACGAGGCGCTGCTCCAGCGCGTCAATTCCTCGGGGGAAGTGCTGCTCTCGCACACGCGTTTGAACGGTCGCTTCGTCATCCGGCTTGCGATCGGGAACGCACGGACGACCGAGGCCGA
>DASXSE010000026.1:0-1933 GCA_036506175.1 Gaiellaceae bacterium | reverse complement strand
GCAGCCCTGCGGCTCCCGTTCACGGCTCTTCTCGGCTTCATCCTCGTGCTCCTCCTCGATGCCGCCATGCTCAAGCTCACAGCGAGGATTGCACCGGATGCGATCTCCGTCGCCTCCTTCGGCGATGCGCTCCTCGCGGCGCTGGTGGCATCCGCAGTGAGTGTTGCGCTCGAGATCGTCGCGGGGACGAACGACGACGACACCTACCTGTTTCGCGTGACTCGCCGAGTCGCCCGCCGGTCTGGCGGACAGATTCGAACCGACGTGCCAGGGCTCGTCTTCCTCGAGATCGACGGGCTTGCGCTGCCGGTCCTGCGGCGCGCGATGCGAGACGGAAACGCTCCGAATCTGGCCGCCTGGCTCGCCGGCGACACGCACCGCCTACTCGAGTGGGAGACAGACTTCTCCTCCCAGACCGGGGCGAGCCAGGCCGGGATCCTTCTCGGCTCGAACGACGACATTCCGGCCTTCCGCTGGGTCGAGAAGGAGACCGGCAGGCTGATGACCTGCTCGGCGCCGCCGGACTGCGAGCGGATCGAGAAGCTGCACGCCACCGGTGCCGGGCTTCTCGTCGACGGCGGCGCCAGCCGGGGAAATCTGCTGTCCGGAGAAGCCGACGAGGTCATCCTCACCGTGAGTCGCATCTCCGCGGAAAAGAGGGCGAATCCCGGCTATCGCGCCTTCCTCGCCAACGGCTTCAACGTCACGCGCGTCTTGGTGCTCTTTTTCTGGGAACTGCTCGTCGAGTGGACCGCAGCGCTCCGTGCGTCGCGACGAAACGTCCAACCGCGCGGGCACCGCGGCGGGATCTATCCGTTCCTACGCGCGACCATGTGCGTTTTCGTCCGCGACTTGATCGTGTACGGCGTCCTGACCGACATGATGAGAGGGCGTCCCGCCGTCTATGCAACCTTCTCGAGCTACGACGAGGTCGCGCATCACTCAGGGCTCGAGCGGGCCGACACGCTCGAAGCCCTGCGCAAGCTCGACCAGCAGTTCGGACGGATCGAGCGCGCGCGACGATACGCGCCTCGTCCGTACGAGATCGTCGTCCTCTCCGACCACGGGCAGACCCAGGGCGCGACGTTCAAGCAGCGGAATGGGTACGGCCTCGACGAGCTCGTGCGGCGGTCCGTGAGCACCGGCGACGTCACGCCGGTCTTGTCAGGTGACGAGAACGACAAGATGGCGGGGCACGCAGTCGGCGAGGCCACAGGGAAGAGCCGGAAGAAGCCGGCGAAGAACGACGTCACGGGCGAGCGCGTTGTCGTCCTCGGCTCGGGGAACCTCGGACTGATCTACCTCATGGAGGACCGGCGTCGCTTGACGCTCGAGGAGATCGACGAGCGGCATCCGAAGCTCGTTCCGGCCCTGAGGAACCATCCGCATGTCGGCTTCGTCCTCGTGCGTTCTCAGGACCACGGCGCTGTGGCCCTCGGGGCTCGCGGTGCGACGCACTATCTCGAGGACGGCCGGATCGAGGAAGAGGATCCACTTGCACCCTTCTCACCGAACGCGCCCGATCACCTGCGTCGAACGGACGGCTTCGAGCACGTCGCCGACATCATGGTCAACAGCTTCTATGACCCGCAGCTCGACGAGGGCTGCGCCTTCGAAGAGCTGATCTCGTTCCACGGCGGCCTGGGCGGCCCGCAGACGCGGGCTTTCATCCTGTGCCCGGTCGGGCTCCCCGTGCCGACGGAGCCGATCGTGGGCGCGGCAAGCACGCATCGGCTGCTCGCGGGCTGGCGCCGCCTGCTTCAGGGGGAGGAGGCGCCCACGGCCGAGCCGACTCTTCGCACCACTGAAGCTGTCCACTAGGTGAACGCGTTGACCGCCCGCGCCACGATCAAGCCGAAGAGCGCGAGCGCGACGGTCGACTGCACGAGCATCGTGTACTTGGCGCGGTGCGTAAGCGGCATCACATCGGTCG
>DASXSE010000025.1:0-14078 GCA_036506175.1 Gaiellaceae bacterium | reverse complement strand
GCCAAGGACTTCCGCACCTGGAACGCGACGGTGCTTGCCGCGGTCGCGCTCGCCGTGTCGGGCCCGGCGGCCTCGAAGTCGAGGTCCGCCCGCAAGCGCGTGATCACGCGCGCCGTGAAGGAGGTGGCGCACTACCTCGGCAACACCCCCGCGGTCTGCCGTGCCTTCTACATCGACCCACGGGTTTTCGACCGCTACCGGGACGGAATCACGATCGGCGGCGCCCTCGACGACTTGGGCCAGGAGGTCGATCCCGGTCAGCCGTCCATCCACGGCGGCGTCGAGGAGGCCGTCCTCGACCTCCTCGAGGACGAACGAACCCCTGCGATCGAGAAGGTTCCGTGACCGAGAACGGCGATCGGCAGGTCAGTTAGAGCCGAGCACGATCCAGACGTCGGCACCGCCGCGTTCCTCGTTGCGCGCCTCCGCCTTGCCCCCGTGAGCGCGGCTGATGGCGGCGACGATCGCAAGGCCGAGCCCTGCTCCGTCGCCGGTTCTGCCCTCGTCGGCTCTGCTGAAGCGCTCGAAGGCGCGGCCGAGGAAAGGCTCGGGGAACCCGGGTCCCTGATCGTGGACGTGGAGCTCGACGGTCCCGTTCTCCGAGCGACCCTCGAGCCGCACGGTGCCCTGACCGTGCCGCAGTGCGTTGTCGAGGAGGTTCCCGAGTGCCTGCTCGAGCCGAAGCCGATCACCCATCACCGTCAGATCGGCCGGCGCTTCGATCTCGATGCCGCGTGCGGCATCCTCGCTTCGCCAGAGGAAGCGATTGCGAACGCTTGCGAAGAGCTCGGGGACGGCCAGCTCCTCGCGGCGGAGCCGCAACTCCCCCTGGTCGCTGCTCGCGATCAGCAGGAGCCCCTCGGCGAGCTGTGCCAGGCGGTCGGTCTCCTCGCTCGCCGTGCGAACCGCCTCGCGCAGCTCCTCCTCGGTCTCCGCGTGGTGGAGCGCGTAGTCGAGCTCCGCACGCAGGAGTGCCAGCGGCGTGCGCAGCTCGTGACCGGCCTCGGCCACGAATCCGCGCTCGCGCTCGAGCCCGGATTCGAGGCGGGCGAGCATCTCGTTCAGTGTGAGCCCGAGACGCTCGAGCTCATCGCGCGTCTGGGGCACGGGAAGGCGCTCTCCGGGCGTCTCGGCGGAGATCCTCGTCGCTCTGCGGGTCATCTCGTCGACCGTGCGCAGGCCGGCACCCGCGAGCAGATAGCCGGCCACCGTGGCGAGGATGAGCGCGATCGGCCCGACGATCAGGAACTCGTTGCGCAGGTTGCGCAAGGCCTCGGCGCGGTTCTCCCTTGTCGCGCCAACGACGAGGACGAGATGCTCGCTCCCGCGCTGGACCGGGACGGCGAGCATCCGGGCCGGCTCGTCGAGGCCCGGGACCGATGGGCGGTCAGCATAGAGGGCGCCGCGTTTCGCGCTTCCGAGCTCGCTTGCCGTCAGGAGCCCCTTGCCCTGGATCGGCGGTGTGCCTTCGAGAACCCTTCCGCTCGAGTCGACGAGCTGGGCGAAGCTTTCACCGTTCTCGACGAGCGGCGCGGCCGACAGGCCTGCCAGGGAGCCCCGGGGATCCTCGACAAGCGCGCGCAGGTCCTGGGTGCGCAGCCGGAGGTCCTGGTCGAGCGCGTTGGAGAGATCGTTGCCCAAGCGGTGGTAGAGGAACGCTCCGGTACCGACGAGCACAACGGCCATGGCCACTGCGAACGCCGCCGCGACACGTAGCCGAATCGGAAGGGGTCTCACGCGGCGTCGTCCCGCAGTCGATAGCCGACACCGCGAACTGTCTCCAGCGACTGTCGTCCGAATGGCCGATCGATCTTTTCCCGCAGGCGGCCGACGTGGACGTCGACGACGTTCGACTGCGCCTCGTACGCGAAATCCCAGGCGTGCTCGAGGAGCTGCAAGCGCGACAGCACCTGGTTGGGGCGGCGCATGAACGTCTCGAGCAGCGAGAACTCCTTCGTCGAGAGCTGGACATCGGTAACGCCGCGGCGCACGGTCCGGGCGGCCGGGTCGAGCATCAGGTCTCCGACCTGCAGGACGACGGGACGCTCGGGGACGCCGCGCCGCGTGAGCGACCTCAGCCGCGCTAGGAGCTCGGCGATCGCGAAAGGTTTGACGAGGTAGTCGTCGGCCCCGCTGTCCAGCCCGGAGACGCGATCCTCGACAGCTCCGCGCGCCGTCAGCATCAGCACCGGCGACCAGACCTCGCGCTCGCGCAATTGCCGGCACAGCTCGAAACCCGAGACGTCGGGGAGCATGACGTCGAGGACAATCGCGTCGTAGGGAGTCGCCTGAGCCATCCAGAGGCCTTCCTCGCCACGCGTGGCCACGTCCGCGGCCAGGCCTTCCTTCGTCAGCGAACGGCGGATGACGTTGGCCATCTTCGGCTCGTCTTCGACGACCAGTACGCGCATGAACAAAGTGTGACTGGTTACTCATGAAACGCCGATGAACGTTCGAACCGCAGCGTCATCGTCCTTTCATGTGGCCGCCCTAACCTTGGGTCATGACGCCCGCGATCGAAGCTCGCGGCCTCACGAAGACCTACGGGTCGCTCGTCGCGGTGGACGGGCTGGACCTCGAGATTCCACAGGGCATCGTGCTTGGATTCCTGGGCCTCAACGGCGCTGGGAAGACGACCGCGATCCGGGTGTTGACGACGGTGCTGCCTCCCTCGTCGGGGACGTTCTCCGTCGCCGGCATCCCGAGCACGCGGCCGCGGGACATCAGGCGCGCCGTCGGCGTCTTGCCGGAGAGCGCGGGCTATCCCGAGCGCCAGACGGGCGAGGAGTTCCTCCGGTACCACGCTCGCCTCTTCGGCCACTCTCGCCAGAGCGCGCGCACCAGGGCAGGGTCGCTGCTCGCCGAGGTGGGGCTCGCGGAGCGCGGGCGCACTCTGGTCGCGAGCTACAGCCGTGGCATGCGTCAGCGCCTAGGCATCGCCCGCGCGCTCGTCAACGAGCCGGAGGTCCTGTTCCTCGACGAGCCGACGCTCGGACTCGACCCCGCGGGCCAGCGGCAGGTCCTCGGCGTCATCAGACGCATCGCAGACGGCCGCGGCGCCACGGTTGTGCTCAGCACGCATCTGCTCGGCGAGGTCGAGGATGTCTGTAGCCGAGTCGTCATTCTGAATCGCGGTCGGGTGGTGGCCGACGGGACCGTCGCGGAGATCGTCCGACGCGCCGCTGCACCCGGGCGTGTGCGGCTCGAGGTCGCCCAGGGGCGGGTGGAGCACGCAATGCGCGCGCTCGAAGGTTTGCCTGCGGTCGCCGCGGCGCAGGCGAACGGGCGGCCGGGCGAGCTCGAGCTCACGCTTGCGGCCGAGTCTGACCCCGAGGCCGGCGTCGCCGAGGCTCTGCGCGCTCTGCTCGCCGCCGACGTGTCAGTCGTCGGCCTGTCGCTCGAGGGGCGACGCCTGAGCGACGCCTTCCTCGCCATGACGGAGGGCTCATGACCGAGAGACGAGGATCGTGGCTCGTCGTCGCCGAGCAGGAGCTCCGGGATCTCTGGCTCGCGGGTCGAGGACTGCCTCTGACCCTCGCGTTCACGCTCGTTCTGAGCGTCATGACGTACCTGACGGCGACGAACACGGCGCTCAACTTCCTCGAGCAGCGCGAGTCCGTGAACCTCACGCTTCAGGTGGCTGTCGCCGTCGGTGCCCTGCTCGTCCTCCTCGGGAGCGCGGATGCCCTGAGCGGCGAGCGGGAACGTGGGACGCTCGAGAGCCTGCTGCTTTCCCCTGCCTCTCGCCTCGACCTCGTGGCGGGAAAGGCCCTTGCTGCCCTGTCCATTTGGCTCGTCGCCGTGCTGGCCGCGGTTCCGTACGTCTGGTTTCTCGGTCACGGCGTCGGCCTCGTCGCCGTGGCGGTGGCGGGGGGCTTGGTAGTCGGCACCCTCCTCGCCGTCTTCCTCATGGGCCTGGGCCTCGTCGTCAGCGCGTTGTCGGGCTCGAACCGCCTCAGCCTCTCCGTCTGCCTGTTTGTTCTCCTCGCGCTCTTCGCGCCGACTCAGCTGCCCGGTGGTGCCGGCCAAGGCTGGGTGGGGGAGCTGATTCAGCGCGGAGACCCCATGTCGTCCGGGCTCCATTACCTCGGCAAGCTCGTCGTGGACGCGCACAGCACGGGCCAGGACATCGCGTGGCTGCTGGCGCCGGTCGTTGCCGCCGCGGTGGGGATCCTCGCGACGGTCGCCGCAGCTCGCTTCCTGACCCTGCGCGGAGGAACGCTCTCGTGAAGCGCGTCGCCGTCCTACTCGCGACCATCGCACTTGTTGGTGCGGACGATGCCGGCGCTGCCACAGTTGACCTCAACCGAACCCACGTGGCGACGCGAATCGGGCACGACTTCACCTTCACGTCGACCATCCGCAACACGAGCGATCAACCGCTGAGCGGGCTCGTCGCCCATCTGAACGTGCTGAGCAGCGATCCGGGCACATATGTCGATCCCGAGGACTGGTCGGCTCACCGCACGCGCTACCTCTCCACCGTGCCGCCGCACGGGACGACGGCGATCTCCTGGCAGGTGAAGGCAGTGAACACAGGGAGCATCACGATCTACGTCGCCGTGCTTCCGCGGCAGGGATCCGACTCAGTCGACGTGAGCCAGCCGCTGCGGCTTGAAGTTCAGGAGCGGCGCACGCTCAACTCCGGCGGCGTCGTGCCGCTCGTCCTCGGTTTCCCCGCTCTAGTAGCGGCTCTCTCGGTCGGCACTCGCCTGCGCAGGCGGCGGCGAACGATGGGTGGATAACAAGTGGTGTCCGTCTGGTTGCGCGTGGCTTAAGCTCGACGAGCTGGCTTTCCTTTCCAGCTGACCAGGCGTAGGGTCGGTGGCTAGACGACCTGGGAGGCTCCAATGGCAAGTGCCACGAACGGCGACCGCATTCCACTGATGCTGGTCCACGGTGCCTGGCTCTCCGCGCGGAGCTGGGAGAACTTCGCCGAGTACTTCAATAAGCGCGGTTTCGCAGTGTCGACCCCTGAGTGGCCCCGCAAGGAGGGCGACGTCGAGGAGCTGCGCGAGGAAGCGGACGAGATCAGCGGCCTCGGCCTGACCGAGATCGTCGACCATCACGCGGAGCTCATCGACGAGCTCGACCAGCCGCCGGTGCTCATCGGCCATTCGTTCGGTGGGCTCATCGTCGAGCTCCTGCTCGATCGCGGGCTCGGCCGGGCGGGCGTTGCGATCAGCCCCGCGCCGCCTAAGGGGATCCTCGTTCTTCCCCTCGCGTCGCTGAAGTCCGCGTCGCCGGCCCTGGCGCATCCGTCCAAGTGGCACGGAGTCGTTACGCTCACGCCCGAGGAGTTCACGTACAGCTTCGTGAACACGTTCTCGCCCGAGGACGCCGCCGCCGCTTACGAGCGGTACGCCGTGCCAGAGACGGGCCAGATCTTCTACGAGGCCGGCTTCGCGAACTTCCACCTGCATCCGCCGACCGAGGTCCATTTCAAAGGCGGCGACCGGGCCCCGCTGCTCATCGTCGGCTTCGAGAAGGATCAGACCGTGCCGGCTTCGGTTTCGAATGCGCAGTACAAGAAGTACGAGAGCTCGCCCGCGCAGACTGACTACATCGAGTTCGAAGGTCGCCCGCACCTGGGCATGGCAGCCGACGGATGGGAGGCGATCGCCGCGTCGATCGACGACTGGCTCAACGGCGTGCTCGAGCGGGAGCCCGCTGGCACGAGAGGCGCGTCCGCATGACCAGACGCGGATAGTCGTCGCATGTAGCGTCTACGGCACCCATGACCGAGACGCGCGCTGACCCAGGCAAGAAGCCCGCGGCCCCGCCGGCCCCCCGCGGATCGTCGCCGACCGGCTCCGGCCCGCCGGGCTTTCGTCTCAGCCGCTGGTGGATCCTCGTCGGAATCGGGCTGCTGGTGTTCAACTTCTACTTGGCTTCGCGCGGCACCCAGCCGCCGTCGCGAATCAGGGTCCCTTACAGCCCCTTCTTCCTCGACCAGGTCAACGCGGGGAAGGTCAAGGAGATCACTTCGAAGGGCACGGCGATCCAGGGCACCTTCACCGAGAAGCTCACCTATCAGGGCTCGAAGCCGACGGTCCGCTTCAAGACGGAGATTCCGACCTTCGCCGACAACAACGCGCTGTCCCAACTCCTGCAGGAGAAGGGCGTAGTCGTGAACGCACAGCCCCTCGACACGGGCCTGCCCTGGTGGGAGAACCTGCTCCTCGGATTCGGGCCGACGATCTTGCTGGTCCTCTTGTTCGTCCTGCTCATGCGGAGGGCCGGGAACGTCCAGAACGTGCTCGGAGCCTTCGGACGCTCCCGCGCGCGACGCTACCAGCCGAGCGGAGACAGGGTCACCTTCGCCGACGTCGCAGGTATCGAGGAGGCGAAGGCCGAGCTGACCGAGGTCGTCGACTTCCTCCGCCACCCGGACAAGTACCGAAAGCTCGGCGGACGCATCCCGCACGGCGTGCTGCTTTCGGGGCCCCCCGGGACTGGGAAGACACTGCTCGCCAGGGCGGTCGCCGGTGAGGCCGAAGCGCCGTTCTTCTCCATGGCCGCGTCGGAGTTCGTGGAAGCGATCGTCGGCGTCGGCGCCTCACGCGTGCGCGACCTCTTCGCCCAGGCGAAGGAGTCGGCTCCGGCAATCGTCTTCATCGACGAGCTCGACGCGATCGGCCGCTCGCGCACGTCTGGCATCGCCGGCTTCAGTGGCGGCAATGACGAGCGCGAGCAGACGCTCAACCAGATCCTCACCGAGATGGACGGGTTCGACTCGGCGACGAACGTCATCGTCATCGGCGCGACGAATCGCCCTGACGTCCTCGATTCGGCCCTCCTGCGCCCGGGTCGCTTCGATCGCAGAGTCGCCGTGCAGCCGCCTGATCGCGTGGGGCGCGAAGCGATCCTGCGCGTCCATACGCGGGGCGTGCCGCTGGCGCCCGACGTCGATCTCGGTCGCATTGCAGCGACGACCCCGGGCATGGTCGGCGCCGATCTGGCCAACCTCGTGAACGAGGCGGCGCTCATGGCGGCGCGGAGAAATCACGAAGCCGTGGAGGAATCGGACTTCACGGACGCGCTCGAGCGCATCGTGCTCGGCGCAGAACGGCAGGTGATGATGACGGAGGAGGACCGACGCCGGACCGCCTACCACGAGGGCGGGCACGCCATCGTCGGGATGCTGACGCCCGGTGCCGACCCGGTTCGCAAGGTCTCGATCATTCCGCGCGGACTCGCGCTCGGCGTCACCTTCGCGGCTCCCGAGAGCGACCGGTACAACTACCGCGGCCCGGAGGTGGAAGCGAAGATCAAGGTCGCCCTCGGCGGTCGCGCAGCCGAAGAGGTGGTCTTCGGGGAGACGAGCAGCGGCGCCGAGTCGGACATCGAGCAGCTCACGGCGATCGCGAGGCAGATGGTCGGCCGCTGGGGCATGAGCCCGGCCATCGGCCCGGTCGCTGTCCTGCCGCGAGACGGAGTGGGACCGCTGCTTCCGGGCGCGGCCGAGGTCTCGCCTCAGACCCAGCAGCTCATTGACCAGGAGGTGCGGCGGATCGTCGATGAGTCGCACAAGGAAGTCGTCGCGCTGCTGAAGAAGAACCGCAGGAGGCTGGATTCGCTCGCCAACGCGCTGCTCGAACACGAGACGCTCGACGAGGAAGACGCCTACGCGGCCGCGGGTGTGGAGCGCGTGGTCACGCCTGCGAAGGATTCCTACGCGACCGCTGCCCGGTCGCGGACGCGGGGTTAGCTGCTCAGCGCCGAGCTTCTTCCTCGACCGTCCGCTCGGCAGTCGGAATCGCCTCGAGCCGCTCGTCCGGGATTGGCTTGCCGCTCTCGACGGAGAGTCCGTAGGTCCCTGCAGCCAGCCGCGCCTCGGCTCGTTCGACGGCCGCGAGGTCCTCACGGAGGTCGTCCGCCAAGCCGGCGTCGAGCTCGTCCTGGTAGAGCTCCGACCCGAGATTTCCCGGGTCGCCGATGTCCTGGATCTCGCCTGAATCGCTGTGCCGGAGCTGAGCGAGTGCCCGCTCGATGCGGGCGCGCTCGGTGGCCAGAAGTTCGCGTGCGCGCTCGGGATCCACGCCCTCAGGTTAACGACGATCGCCGAGCGGGATGAGGACCGTCTCGCCGTCGCGAAAGGTCAGGCTGACGCCATTCCGGGAGATATCGGTGACGACTCCTGCGCAGGCCTCGTCCGGATCGAGCGGCTCCGAGGTCAGGATCACGAGCCAGACATAGGTTCCCTCGCGCCCGATGGGTTGCTCGGCGACGAGGAAGGGGACGACGGCGTGCGGCCCAAAGGCGTTTGCATTGTCGAGCCGCGCGACCTCGGCCCGGTCGAAGCCCGCGAGACCCATGATGAAGCTCGTCAGGCCGTCTTCCCTACGAGCCAGGGCCCAGACACCCTCGCTCTGGACGTCCGGCGCCTTTGCGTCCGCGAGCTCAAATCCGCCGGCCTGAGCCTGTCGGGGGATCGAGGTCGAAACTCGCTGGATTCGGACCTCGCTTCGTCCTCGAGGCACGGAGACGCTCTCGATGCGCTCCAGCCTGACGCCGAGCGCCCGAAGCGGACGGCGCTGCGCCAGCGCGAGTGTCGGCTTCCACCACGCTTTCCTCAGGAGCGGGATGCGGCGTTCGAGCCACACGGGCAGTCGTCGCTCTAGGGCCAACGCATGCCGCGCTCCGACTACCCGGCCTGCATCGAAGGGATATGAGACCGAGCTGGCAAAGGAATTGCTGACACCCAGTGGTGCGAAGCTCCGCCTGCGCGACACCGGCGCGCTCCCGCCCGTCAGCGTGAACTGAGAATCGAGGTCGAGCTCGTCGCCGGGCCCTGTGCCCGGAGCGGTGTGCGTGGAGTATGCGAGCTTGCGGTAATGAGCGTCGTCGAGCGGCTTGCTGGTGAACGGGAAGTGGTCGCTTGCATGACTGCTTGCGCGGATGACGCCGTCCGCCCGCGTGCCTGAAACCAGGAACCCCGGCTCTTCGATGGCGCGTAGAAAGTCACCGCGTTCGACGGGATTGGGCTCCTCCGACGCCGTCCAGACAGGATGATCCTCCGGGAGAACGAGCCCGAGGAACGCCTTGCTCACCCAGTACGCGGACCCCGGTCCTGAATAGCTCTGGACGGACGGAAGGTACTCGCCGTGCCAGCCCATCGTCAGCACCCCCGACCGGATTGCTCCCCGCTCGACGAAGTAGCGGGCTGCACCGCTTGCGATTCGCCGGGTCTCTCCGGGCGAAAGGGGAGTCGCCTCGGCCAACGCCCCGGCCCAGAACGGCGCAACGCATGTGAAGCGATAAACAAGCGAACGGCCATGATGGAGCGGCGCTCCGTTGCCGGCGAAGAGATGGCCGTAGTCCTCGAGAAAGAGCCGCAGCCGCTCCTGCAGGAGGCCGACGCGCGACGGGTCGCTTTCCTCGCCGTCCATGCGACACCAGAGCGGCAGATAGAAGTGAAACGACCAGGCCGTGTAATGGTCGAAGGAGCGGCCGACGCCGTCGGAGTACCACCCACCTCCGCGGTACATGCCGTCGACCAGATCGAGGTTGCGCTCGATCTCGTCTGCGCGGTAAGGGGCCCCGACGCTTTTCAGGAACGCGTTGACGATGACCGGGAAGAGGAGCCAGTTGGAGTGCCAGTGCCGTTTCCCTTGGACACCGCTCAGCCACGCGACCACGCGCTCGCGTACGTTCTCCGGAAGCTGGTCCCAGATCCACGATCGGGATTCGAAGAGAGCGGCCGCGATCAGCGCCGCCTCGACGAGTGACTGTGACCCATCTTCGTGGCGCGGCCAAGCGTCCGGGCTCCGCGTGTCGCTGCCCGCGGCGAGCCCTTGCGAGTAGCGCTCTACGAGATCCCCGGGAGCGGCGCCTCCGGACCCACACAGACGGTAAGCCGCGAGCATGAACGTGCGCGCGAAGCCCTCGAGCCCGTCGGAGTGGGGGCCACGGGAACTCGGCCTCGGACCGGGGAGGTTGATCAGCGCGTGGCTTGCCGTTGCGTACGGCCGTACTCCATCGAGGAGGACGTCGGCGAGGCGCTCCCAGTGCGCCCGTGTCCAGCCTGTGTAGGGCGAGCGATCGCGATCCTCGAAGGGAAGGTCGAGCACCGACATAACACCTGGTCTATCGAAACGAGGGAACCTTCGGCGCCGGCTCGCGGACGGCGAGAACATCGTAAGCGAGGCGGTAAGCGCTGAATCCAGCGAGAGGGCCGGCCCTCCGGCCCTCTCGCTCATTGGTCGCCGGGGCGCACGATGCCTGCCTCGTAGGCGAGGACGACAGCCTGTGTCCGGTCGCGCAGGCCGAGCTTCTGGAGCAGGTGAGTGACGTGTGTCTTGACGGTGTGCTCGCTGAGCACGAGTTGGCTCGCGATCTCGGCATTCGAGAGCCCGCGGGCAATCAGCCGGAGGATCTCTTGCTCACGATCTGTTAGCTCGTCGAGCCCGGGAACGCTGTCGGGCCGCAACTCGTCCACGTAACGCTCGACGAGCCTCCGTGTCACGGACGGGGCGAAGAGAGAACCGCCCGCGGAGATGACCTTGATCGCCGCCACGAGCTGCTCGCTCGGCGCGTCCTTGAGCAAGAAACCACTCGCTCCGGCGCGCAACGCCCCGACGACGATTTCGTCATTGTCGAACGTGGTCAGAACGAGCACGCGCGGACTATCGACGCCGGCGACGATCCGACGCGTCGCTTCGATGCCGTCGAGCGTCGGCATCCGGACGTCCATGAGCACTACGTCCGGCTCCAGCTGCGCTGCGAGGGAGACGGCCTCCGCTCCATCGCCCGCTTCGCCGACCACTTCGA
Organism: Gaiellaceae bacterium; assembly: GCA_036506175.1. Lineage (GTDB taxonomy): Bacteria > Actinomycetota > Thermoleophilia > Gaiellales > Gaiellaceae > JAIBJP01. The sequence goes on along the minus strand of DASXSE010000025.1, from coordinate 3,305 downwards.
CATCTTCTTCGGCCCGGAGAATCATCCCGAAGCCGTGGCGGACGAGCGCCTGGTCGTCGGCGAGCAGGACGCGGATCAAGCGTTTACCGCATAGGGCAACCGGGCGAGGATGGCGTAGCCACCTCCGTTTCGCGGTCCGGCCTCGACCTCGCCGCCGAACATGGCCACCCGCTCCCGGATGCCGGTGAGACCATGGCCTCCGTCGCCGTTTGAACTGGTCGAGCCGGCGCCGTCGTCGGCGACCTCGATCGCGACCTCACCCGCTCCATAACGCACGGTGACCGTCGCGTGCGCAGGGCCGGCATGCTTGAGAACGTTGGTGAGTCCTTCCTGCGCGATCCGATATGCGGACAGGTCGACGCCGGCGGGTAAGGGGGAAGGGTCGCCCAGCACGACGACGTCGACCGGCAGCCCTGCGCTGCGCACCTGGGCCGCGAGCGCTCCAAGCTGGGCGAGCCCAGGCTGTGGTAACAGAGCGAGCTGTTCCTCGCTCGCGCGGAGCATGGCCACCAGACGCCGCATCTCCACGAGGGCCGCGCGTCCTGTGCGCTCGATCGTCTCCAGCGCACGCTCGGTTTCCTGAGGCTCGGCGCTCAGGACGCGTCGTCCGCCATCGGCCTGTAGGACGATGACCCCGAGTGCGTGTCCGACCACGTCGTGGAGTTCGCGCGCGATCCGCGCCCGCTCGTCCTCGACGGCTTGGCGCATCTCTTGCTCGCGGTCCCGCTCGAGAATCACAGCCCTTCTCCTCGAGAAGTTGCTCGCGCTCCCGCCGGTGCCGGATCGCGCGGCCGAACGCCCAGGGCGTGGCGCCGAGAACTCCGAAGAAAAGGATGTCGCCGAAGTTCCACGTGCCATCGTCGTAGACGAGGATGCTGCCCGCGAGAACGACGGTTAGCGCCATGCCGACGCGAGCCTCCCAGCCGTCGCGTTCCGAGGCGACGGTGTAGATCGCGAGCAGACTGACGATCCCCCAGGCGACTCCGTCGCCCCCGGGCGGGATGAACGCGCGCAACGTGATCAGAACCGTCGTCGCTCCGAGCAGCGCGAGCGGAGCTCGGTGTCGGAGGGTGACCAGCGTGCCGATTCCAACCGAGACGGCGAAGCCGACGACGAGGTCGGCCGTATGCAGTGTGGGATCCGTGACGTACTCCGCGAAGAGGAGTCCCGCGACCACCACGCCGATCAGGAGGTCTCTTTGCCTCACGATGAGGCGCACCCCGTCGCGAATTGAGGTCACGCGCATGACGGGAAGGTACTGAGCGCGCTACCGGCTTTCAATCGCTCGCAGGTATCGGTTGGGGCGGCTCCGATTCAAACCTGCGAGCGAGCAAGGTCGGTTCCTCCCGGCGATGCGCATGGGCCGTAACAGCGGCACGGTTTTCACCGATGTTCCATCCGATCAAGGAGGAGAAGATGTCGACCGTTTCATCCACCGCAGTAAGGGTCTCGACGACCCTGCCCGCCGCGCTTATTGCAATCGCTGTCAGCGCTGCGCTCCTGGCGGTCGGGGCATGGGGCGACAGCAACGAGGCAAACCCGACCCGCCGCTTCGTGATCACGCTGGCGGTCGCCATGGTTTGTGCCGTGCCCGTTTTTGGATGGGCAGTGCCGCGAGCTCGGCGATTCCCTCAAGGCAACACGGCGATCGTGCTCGCGGTGCTGGCGCTCCTGTCGTTGGCCGTGTTTTGGCTCGGACTGACGTTCATTCTCGCCGTCGGAGCCATCACGGCCGGCGTTGCCGGGGGCACGAGCGGTTGGTCCCAGCGGGCGGCAGTCATCCTCGGCTCAGCCGCCGGCCTCGCCTTCATCGTCGTCACTCTGCTGCAACTCGCCTAGCCAGATCGGGTCGAGTCCCGCGAGTCCCACAGGCTCGCGGGACTCGCCCCGCTCGCCTTCATCGAGCTTTCATGTGTGCCGGGAAGGGTCCACTCCGACTCCGACGAGAGGAGAGAGATGGACCGGGGGGCAGTCGCGGAATCCGACGCGGAACGCTGAAATCAGGGCGCGTCTTTGCGCGCTCGGCTCGGGGCGACCCGCGGTGGCTCGTCGGGCTGCTTCGGATAGACAGGAGGCCAGGGAGCATCCTTCAGGCCCGCGGCCTGGTCACGCTCATAGAGTTCGAGAAGAGGCTCGAGCGACTGCGGGTCCGCGTTCATCGCCTCCCACGGGTCACCGCGCGCGGCGAGCCTATCTGGCACGCTTGCGATCGTCAGCTCGTCGGGATGGATCATGTCGATCTCCTCCCAGGAGACGGGCGTTGAAACTTGGGCGCCCGCGCGGGCGCGCACTGACCAGGGGCCGAAGACGGTCTTGTGAGGCGCGTTCTGGTTGTAGTCCACGAAGATGCGGCTGCCCCGCTCCTCCTTCCACCAGGCCGCGGTGATCAGCTCGGGACGGCGGCGCTCGAGCTCGCGAGCCGCCGCGACCGCCGCTGCTCGCACCTGGTAGGAGTCCCAACGCGGTTGGAGCCGGACGTAGACATGGAGTCCCCGGTTGCCCGTGGTCTTGGGGTATCCGACGATCCCCAGCTCGTCCAGCAACCCGCGTAGCTCGGCCGCGGCCACGCGCGCCTCTTCGAATCCGACCCCGGGCTGGGGATCGAGATCGAGCCGCAGCTCGTCGGCGACTTCGGGGCGGTCGTGGAGACTGGGCCACACGTGAAACCCGAGGCAAGCGAGGTTCACAGCCCAACCCACGTGCGCCATATCCGCGAGCACGAGCGCGCGGGAGGTCGTTCCGTTCGGCGTCGTGACGATCGTCGTCTGCAGCCAGTCCGGCGCGCCCGCGGGGACGCGTTTCTGGAAGAAGGAGTCGCCCTCCGCGCCCTGGGGGAAGCGCTGCATGAGGGTCGGCCGCCCTCCCGCGGCGCGGAGGAAGGGCTCTGCGACCGCGAGGTAATAGCGCATGAGGTCGAGCTTCGTCTCCCCGCGCTCCGAGAAGAACACCTTGTCGGGGCTTGTGAACGCGATTGAGTGCCCGGCAATTTCGAGTGTCCGCTCGTCCGTCGCCACGCTCGAACCGTAGCGACCAGGCCTCTGGCGTCCGCCTTCACGCAGGCAGGGGCCCGAAACGAAAGCGCAAAGGCATCGACCTGGCAAGTTGCGATCCGGGATGATTCGGCTCGCATGCGCCAGCGCTCGATCCGGGGCGACGCCTTGATGGCGTCGTCGTCACCGAGGACGTCTGCACCGTCGGCGCCATCCCCTTCGCCTCGCCGGGCGGAGTCGAACTCGCGGTTGACGTCTACCGCGTGGACGGCGAATCGAATCGGCCGGCCGTCGTGCTGCTCGGGCCGGGAGGGT
>DASXSE010000024.1:0-3333 GCA_036506175.1 Gaiellaceae bacterium | reverse complement strand
GGAGCGGCTGGCGAAGCTCGCCGGCGGCGTTGCGGTGATCAAGGTCGGCGCTGCGACCGAGACCGAGATGAAGGAGAAGAAGCATCGCGTCGAGGACGCGTTGCAGGCCACGCGGGCAGCCCTCGAGGAGGGCATCGTCCCCGGCGGTGGCGTCGCGCTCCTCAACACGGCCTCGGCGATCAAGGCGGATGACCTCGAGGGCGATGAACGAACGGGCGCGCAGATCGTCAAGCGCGCGCTCGAGGAGCCGATCCGCCAGCTGGCCGACAACGCAGGCCTCGAGGGCTCGCTCGTGATCGACAAGATCCGCACCGGGACGAAGGGCCACGGCCTGAACGTCGAGACCGGCGAGTACGAGGATCTCGTCAAGGCCGGGATCATCGATCCGACGATGGTCACGCGCTCGGCGCTGCAGAACGCGGCTTCGATCGCGAAGAACATCCTGACCACCGAGGCGATCGTCGCGGAGCCACCCGAGAAGGCGCCTGCCGGTGCCGGCGCAGGTATGCCGGACATGGGCGGAATGATGTAAGCAGCGCGGCCGCTTTGCGGCCGCTGGCTATCACGGGGGAACCCCTGGTTCCCCCGTGTGCCCTCTCCTTGCGGGCGGAAGCTTGCGTCGGAGGTTTCAGGAGCCGCCCGAGGTGTTTGCACTTCGGGCGGTTTCTGTCTTTGTGGGCCTCCCGGCGGGCAAAGCCCGCCTCCGGCGGCGGATGGTGTGGTCTCCGATGTCCGGTCGACTTCGCCGCTGATGTGACAATACGAGCATGGCGCAGGCGATTGACCGGGCGGCCGTCGCCCGAGATGCAGCTTCTCGCCAATCGTGGCGAGAAGCGTTCGAGGCGTATGAGCAGCTCGATCAGGCGACCCTGAGCGCTGAGGATCTCGAGCGCTACGGCGAAGCCGCCTGGTGGCGAGGCAAGCTCGGCGAAGCGATCAGGCTGCGCGAGCGGGCGTACGTCTCTTACTCCGGCGAGGGAAAGGATCTCGCCGCCGCGCGCGTCGCCCTCACTCTGTCCTGGGACGAAGCAAACCGAGGAGCGTTCTCGGTCGCCCATGGATGGTTCGCCACTGCCGAACGCCTGCTGGCGAAGGAGGAGGAGTCCGCCGAGCACGGTCGCGTTGCGCTGACTCGGGCGTCCACCGCGATGTTCGCGGAAGGGAACTACCCACTAGCGATCGAGAACTTCGAGCGCGCCTACGAGCTCGCTCGGCGCTTCGGAGATCGTGACACGCAGATGCTCGCGCTAGCCGGAAAGGGGCGCGCGCTCATGAAGAGCGGCGAGATCGAGCAAGGGCTCCAGCTCCTCGACGAGGGCTCTGCTGCGGCCGTCAGCGGTGAGCTCCAGGCGTACTCGACGACGCTCGTCTACTGCATGACGATCAGCTCGTGCCAGGACGTGGGTGACTTCCGCCGGGCGGCCGAGTGGACCGAGGCGGCGAACCGCTGGTGTGACCGGCTCGACGTGACCGGCTTTCCGGGGGCCTGCCGCATCCATCGCGCCGAGCTCATGCGACTGCGCGGCGATTTGGAAGCCGCCGAGAAAGTCGCGTTGGCGGCCTGCGATGAGCTGCACGACTTCGAGCGATACATCACGGCGATGGGGCACTACGAGATCGGCGAGATTCGCCGACGACTGGGCGATTTCGCCACCGCCGACGAGGCGTACGCGCGGGCGAACGAGCTCGGGCATGACCCCCAGCCCGGCCTTGCCCTGCTCCGTCTCGCGGAAGGCAAGATCGACGCGGCCGTCGCCGGAATCACCCGTACGCTCGAGGAGGCCGAGGAACCGCCCTCGCGGCTTCGGCGACTCCCTGCCCAGGTGGAGATTGCCGTAGCCGCCCGAGATCTGAAGAGGGCGCGTTCCGCGGCGGCGGAGCTCGAGAAGCTCGTGGACTCCTACAAGATCGGCGGCCATCGAGCGCCTGCGTTCGACGCCGCAGTTCACATCGCTGCCGGACGGATCGCGCTGGCCGAGGGCGATACGGACGAGGCCGTCCTCCGCCTCCGTCAAGCCCGTGACCAGTGGCGGGAGGTCGGGGCGCCGTTCGAGACCGCTCAGGCTCGCCTCCTGCTCGGCCTCGCATTCCGGCGGCACGGCGACGAGCACGCCGCGATCGCGGAGCTCGACGCCGCACAGTCCACATTCGAGCGCATCGGAGCGAAGGCCGACGCCGAGCGAGTCGCGGAGCTCCTGGGGCGACAACAGACCCGCCGGACGTTTCTCTTCACGGACATCGTCGGATCGACGCGGCTGCTCGAGACACTCGGCAACGACAAATGGAGGAAGCTCCTCGGGCGACACAACGAGGTGCTCGAGGAGCAGATCGCCAACTGCGGCGGCGAGGTCGTCCAGCAGACCGGAGACGGCTTCTTCGCGGCGTTCGCCACTCCCAAAGCGGCGCTCGAGGCGGCCGTGGCCATCCAGCGCGCCCTCCAAGCAGAGATCGTTGCCCCCGACGTCAGGATCGGAGCGCACACCGGTGATGCGTTCGAGAGCGAAGGGGCGTCCAACCCGTACGGCGGCGAAGCGGTCCATCTGGCGGCGCGCATCGGTGCGGCCGCGGGAGCGGGAGAGATCCTCGCCAGTCGCGAGACGCTCGACGACGCGGGCACCGGCTTCCGGTCGTCGAATCCTCGATCAGAGGTCTTCAAGGGCTTCGAGAAGCCGGTAGATGTGATCAGCGTCGACTGGCGCTGACGGGGTCTTGCGCTCTCGGAGACCACAGCGCGCGGCGCCGGAGCCGGGCTTGGCCCGGCGGGAGGCACACAAAAGACGCAAAGCGCTCGACGGGCCACCACCTGGGACGGCTCCTGAAACGTGAGGCCAGGACCTCCGTCCGCAAGGAGGGGGCCCACGGGGGAACCAGGGGTTCCCACGTGAAGGCGAGCGAAGCGAAGCCGAAAAACGAAGAGACCGGCTGAGGCCGGTCTCTTGTTCTCAAATGCGGTTCGGAATCTAGATCCGCATGAGTGGGGGAGGTGGGTACTTGCGGTATCGGCCCGCCGAGATGGCCACCTATCCCTCTTTCGGGTGTTCCTGAGATGCTTCGCGCATGACTCTGCTGTGGTTCCTCATCTGGTTCGTGAGCAACCTGATCGGCGACAAGGAACCGCTCACCTTCAACCCCGTGAACTGGTGGGCGGGCTTCCTCCTACTCGCGATCGCGCTCGACCTGAACAAGTCGTACGTGATCAAGCACGGGTAGGTCTTAGCGAGGGCCTGTCCCTTGTTAGGGCCTGGCCCTGGTCAAAATTCGTAGCGCTCTTCTTTCCAGTAGTCGGCGTCGTTGTGGTAGCCGTAGCGCTCCCAGAAGCCGGGCTCGTCTGAC
>DASXSE010000023.1:0-44228 GCA_036506175.1 Gaiellaceae bacterium | reverse complement strand
GTTCGGCTCGCGCGTGCCGTAGGCGAGATAGGTCATGCCCTCGTCGCCGGCGCGGAACGAGTGCGCCACTCCCGTGCCCGGAGGCCGCCCGACCACGTGTCCGGCTTGGATCGGCGCCTCGTCCTGGCCGAGGTAGAGCGTTCCGCCGCCCTCGAGGACGACGAAGATCTCCTCCTCGGCCGAATGGCAGTGGTGCGGAGCGCCCTTCATGCCCGGCTCGAGCGCCACGTGGCACAGGCCGGTGCGCTCGGATCCGGCTGTGCGGCCCAGGTCGCGATCGCTGGCGGCGCGCACGACGAGCGGCTCCACGTCGGCGAAGTTGACGATGTTCCCGGGCCGCGACGAAGCCGGCGGCGCGTCGGGCTCGCCGGCCGCCGCCTCTCTCTCCCAGGGGCGGCGTGTGTCGGGGGTTACATCCACCCACGCAGGATCCATGCGCACCATGCCGGCACGGGGAAGGAGAGTCCCCGTGTTGTATGCGCGCATCCCGAACGCGAGCATGTCGAGCCCGTCGGGGCCGGCCTTGTGCGTATGCGCCTCTTCGGCAGCGTTGTAGACCATGCAGTCGCCGGCGCCGATCTCAAAGGTCTCACCGTCCATCCAGGCAAGGCCGGAGCCGCCGAGCACGTAGAAGATCTCCTCCTCGATCAGCTCCGCGTGGGCAGGTGTCGACCATTTCTCGGGATCGACCTCCCAGCGCGTCACCCCCACGCTCACCGTGCCGGCATGGCTGCCGAGCTCACGTTGCGTCACCACCAGGTGGCCGACCTCGAGACGCCGCGGCTCGACGTCGTCCCAATGGACCAGATGCTCCACGGGTGCCTACGATAACCGCCTATGAGCGAGCCGAAAGCTGTCGCCGAGCGCGTCGAGGAAGTCGTGCCCGGCGTGTGGACCTGGAGCGTCCACGACGAGCGAATCGATTTCATCAGCGCGGCTCACGCTGTCGCCGGCCCCGATGGAGTCGTCCTCATCGACCCGCTGCCACTCGATCCTGACGCCTTGTACAGCCTCGGCGAGGTCGCCGCGATCTGCCTGACCGCAGGGACGCATCAACGCTCGTCCTGGCGGTATCGCCGTCAGTTCGAGGTTCCCGTTCACGCGCCCGCGCTCTCTCGCCTGATCGACGAGGAGCCGGACGAGCGCTACGGCGACGGAGATCGGTTGCCGGGTGGCCTGCTCGCGGTGTTCACACCTGGAGGGGGCACGACCCAGCACACGCTCCTCTTGGAGAGTGGCGGCGGCGTTGCGTTCGTGCCCGACCTGCTGGTCAACGTGCCGGAACGGGGTCTCCGGATCACGCCCGACGAGTACGTCCACGATCCGGCCGAAGCCCGCCGCAGCATCGACAAGCTTCTCGATCTTCAGTTCGAAGTCATGTGCCTGAACCACGGCGCCCCGGTGACGGAAGACCCGAAGGGCGCCATCCGGGTGCTCCTCGACACGGGCACCTAGGGATGATCGCCAGGGTCGCGCCCGTTGCTTTCACGGCGGCGCTTCTAGCCGTCACGGGAGCCGGATGCGGCTCACGCGGGGCGGCTCCGCCCTCCGCGCCGGGATTCGAACGGGTGCATTTCCGCGCGACGGACGGCGTCCGCCTCGACGGCCGTTTGTATGGCCGCGGTCGCGCAGGTGTCGTGCTTGTGCACATGGGCCGTGGCGGTGACTCGCAGCTCGACTGGCAGCAGTTTGCGAGGCTCCTCGCCGCGAAGGGCTACCTCGTCCTCACGTACAACCGGCGAGGTATCTGCGCGAGAACCGCCGGAGGCTGTTCGGGAGGCGTGGACGACTACGCCTCCTCTTGGCGCGACGTCGTGGGCGCCTTCCGGTTTCTCGAGAGGAAGCATGTGGCCAGGACCGTCGTCATCGGAGCGAGCATCGGCGCCATGTCGTCGCTCTACGCAGCATCTGAAGGCTTGATCGAGCCGGCAGGACTCGTCGAGTTCGGCGGCATCAACCACGCGAGCGGCTACGACTTCGACCGAGCGCAGATTCGCCGGATCGGCGGCAGGAAGTTGTTTCTTTCGAGCCGCGAGGACATCTACGGAGGCGGTCGGGCCGCGCGCGAGTGGTACGCATGGGCGAGTCCGCCGAAGAGCCTCGAGCTCCTGCCCGGCAGCGTTCACGGTACCGACCTGCTCCGGCCGGACAACGCGCAGCACAAACGTGTCGAGAAGCTACTCCTCGACTTCGTCGAGCAAGTGTCGGGTTAGTCCTCGTCTTGGAACCAGAAGAGGCCCAGCGTTCCCGGGCCTCCGTGGGTGCCGATGACCGGCCCGAGCTCGAAGACACCGTCCAACGAGGCCGTCGGGCGCGCCGCCTGGATCCGCCGGCGAAGCTCGTCGCAATCCGCCGCGGCCTCTGCATGGCCGACCCCGATATGGAGACCCGGGCCGTCGCGCGAGTCCTCCTCGAAGACGCTTTCGAGCTCCGCGATCGCCTTGGCTCGGCCTCGGACCCGCTTGAGGGGCCCGACTTCGCCGTCGTCGAAGATGAGAATCGGCTTCACGGACAGGAGCTGGCCGGCGAAGCCTGCCGCCTTCCCGATCCGCCCGCCGCGGATCAGGTACTCGAGCGTATCGACTGTGAAGAGCAGCCCGCGTTCACGCCGGAAGCGTTCGACCAGCGCGTCGATCTCCTCGTCGTCGGTGCCGCGCTCTAGCCGGCGCTGTATCGCGTCGGCCAGGATGACCGTTCCGCCGGAGGTGACTCCGGAGTCGATCACACGAACACGGCCGTCCCCTAGCGACTCCGCGGCGAGGCGAGCGCTCTCGTACGTCCCGGAGAGCCTGGCGGAGAGGAGGACGCAAAGGATTCGCTCGTAGGCGCCGAGGGATTCGAAGACAGCCTGGAAGTCTCCCGGCGATGGCTGCGCGGACTGAGGCGGCACCGGGCTCTCTCGTAGGCGCCGGTAGAACTCTTCCGGACTCATGTCCACGTACTCGCGAAACGTCGCGTCGCCGAAGCGGACATAAAGCGGGACGAGGCGCCAGTTCGGGTGACGCGCCTCGGGGTTCGGCAGGTCGGCCGTCGAGTCGAGGACGACTGCTGTGTTCTCAGCCGATAGGCGCACCGCGCCCCGCGGCGACGCGAATCGCGCCGACGATCTCCTCGAGCCCCCTGTCCTTCGTCAGGCAAGCGACGGCGCCGGCATCCATGAGCGCCTGCATCTCGCCGGTCTCGGCAGCTGCGGTGAGAACGACTACCGAGGTCGACGGGCATGCCGACCGCAGCGCAGCAGTCGTCTCCACCCCGTCGAGGCCGGGAAGTCGATAGTCAACGAGCACGACGTCGGCGCCCACCCGCGGGCACACCTCGAGCGCCGCCTCGCCATCTCGAACCGCCGCCACCACGCGAATGTCGGGCGTCACCTCGAGCATGAGCTCGAGCGCTTCGCGGAAGACGTCGTTGTCCTCGACGAGTACGACATCGATCACTTCGCCGCCTGCCATCGCTCCAAGTATCGGCCTCAATGGCCCGCCCCACAATCCCTTCCCGCTTTCTGGAAGGCTGCAAAGCGTCGCCACGCGTCGTCCTCGGTCAACGCATCCGCGTTTCAGAATGACGGAGCTCCTGCGTCTAACTCAACGCGAATGCGTATCGCTTTTCGCGCATCAGAAAGCCAGAAAAGATCGCTGGGGCGGGTCATTCCACGCCGAACAGAAGTGGATAGTGGGGCTGACCGCCATCGTGCACCTCCACCTCGATCTCAGGGTGTGCCGCACGCACACCCTGGACGAGCTCGTCGGCCCCGTGGGCGCCGTCTCCGAGGAGGATCGTCAGCACGGCGGACGATTCGGCCAACAGGCGCTCGACCACCGCGCCTGCGACGGGATCGAGCGCCGGGCCCGCGCTTACCGGCTCGCCGTCCACCAGCCCGAGGAACTGTCCCTGCTCCACATCGACCGGCCCTATCGTCGCGCTGCGTGAGGCGCGCGCAACCGCTCCGCTGCGAACGGCTGCAGCCGCGGCCTCCATCTCGGCCGCGTTCTGGTCGCCGGACGCCCGGGAGTCGTAAGCGACGAGTGCGCTGAGCCCCGCCTGCAGCGTTCGTGTGGGCACGACCGCGACTCTTTTCGTCGCCGCCTGAGCCGCCTGTTCGGCCGCCATGATCACGTTCTTCGAGTTGGGGAGGACGACGACTTCTTCCTCCGGAAGCGATTCGACGGCCTCGAGAATGTCCGCCGTCGAGGGATTCATTGTCTCCCCGCCCTCGACGCAGACCGCGCCGAAGCTTTCGAAGAGCTTCCTGTTGCCGGCACCCACGCACACCGCGACCGCTCCGGTCACGCCCACTTCGCGCTCGAGGCGCTGCGTTCGCTCGGCGGTCTGCACGTGCATGTTCTTGATGTCGATCTCCTCCAGCGTGCCCAGTCCCGTTGCGAGCTCGAGGGCGCGGCCGGGGTGATCCGTGTGCACGTGCACCTTCACCGCTCCCGGTGCGCCGACAACGAGCAGGGAGTCGCCAAGCTCGGTCAGCTCGGTCTCCAGGCGCTCGGGATCGATCGCGTCACCCTCGACGAAGAAGGACGTGCAGTAGCGGTACCGGGACGGCTCGAGGTGAACGGCTTCGAGCGGCAGCGGGCCGGCCGTCGCGGGCGCTTCGGGAAGCGGCTCGCCCCGCACCTGCGCCGCGATCCCGCGCACGATCTCTAGAAGGCCGGCCGCACCAGCATCCACGACGCCCGCCTGCCGCAGCACGTCCAGTTGCTCTTGCGTGCGCGCGAGCGCGACTTCTCCGTGTGAGACGAGCTGCTCCAGCGCGTCGGCGAGCGGAACGTCCGCGGACGCGAGCTCCTCGGCTTTCCCGGCGAGCTCACGTGCCTCGGTCAGCATCGTGCCCTCCTGTGGGTTGCGGATCGCGGCGTACGCAGCGTCGCTTCCGCCTCTCAACGACTTGGCAAGCGCCGCGGTGTCGACTGGGCCGTCCGGAAGGGCGTCGAGACCGCCACGAATGATCTGGGAGAGGATCACGCCCGAGTTCCCCCGCGCCCCCATGAGCGACGCCCGCACCACGTCGGTCTCGCCACGCTCCAGTGCGGCCACGACCGCCCGTGCCGTCTCGGCCATGTTCGTCCCCGTGTCCCCGTCCGGGACCGGGTAGACGTTGAGATCGTCGATTCGCTGCCTGCTCGCTTCGAGGGCGGCAAGAGCCGCCCGCGCGAGCGCTAGAGCGCCTTCTGAACCTTGCCCGACTTCAGGCACCGCGCGCAGACGTATCTCCGGCGCGGAACCCCGTTCACGAGAATCCGGACGCGCTGGAGGTTCGGGTTGAACCGCCGCTTCGTCGCCACCATCGAGTGGCTCCGGTTATGGCCGAACGCGGGAGCTTTCCCGCACACTGCGCAGACTTTCGACATGAGCGTGTGGAGTTTAGCGGCCACGAGAGTCGAAACTGCTCTCGGAAACCCGCCGCCGGGGGTGAATGAGGGGGCGAGCCCCCTCATGGAGGAGTATAGCCAGCGGTTACTGCGTCACCGACGCGCGGAGGCGGGACATGGCGTCCGCCATCTCGAGCGCTGTGCGGGCCGCTTCTGCGCCCTTGTTGCCCTTGTCCCCACCCGAGCGTTCCTCGGCCTGGCGGCGGTTGTCGACCGTGAGGACTCCGAAGGAGATGGGAACGCCGGTGTCCAGCCCGGCCAACTGGAGGCCGCTCGCAGTCTCCCCGGCGATGTACTCGAAATGCGGCGTGTCCCCGCGTATCACGCAACCGAGGGCGACGATGCAGGCGTAGCGACGGGTCTTGGCGAGCGCCATGGCGCCGAGTGGAAGCTCGAACGCACCCGGGACCGGCATGACGTCGATCCGCGCGCGCTCGACTCCGGCCTCGCCAAGGGCTTCCAGCGCGCCGTCAAGAAGCCGCGACGTGATGTCGCCGTTGAACCGTCCCACGACGATTCCCACCGAGCGCCGCGCACCGTTCGGCGAACCCATGTACACCCCGACGCCTTCGGGAATGCGCAGCTCGCCTGGCGCGTGCTCGACGGTGCCTTCGCTCACCGTTCGTCCGGCTCCTCGAAGCGGAGATCCTGGTGATGCAACCGATGGCCGAGCTTGGCGCGCTTCGTTTCCAGGTAGTAGCGGTTCTCGGCGTTGGGAGAGACCTCGATCGGCACCTGCTCGACGACCGTGAGGCCGAAGCCCTCGATGCCGGTGATCTTCTTCGGATTGTTCGTGAGGATGCGGATCGTCGAGAGGCCCAGGTCGGCCAGGATCTGGCTCCCGATGCCGTACTCCCGTAGGTCGGGCGGAAAGCCGAGCTCGAGGTTGGCCTCGACAGTGTCCAGCCCGTTCTCCTGCAGCTCGTAGGCCCGGAGCTTGTTGAGGAGCCCGATGCCGCGGCCCTCCTGGGCCATGTAGAGGAGGACGCCGCGCTCTTCGGATCCGATGCGCGCGAGCGCCTGCTCGAGCTGTTCGCCGCAGTCGCAGCGCAGCGAGTGGAACACGTCACCGGTGAGGCACTCCGAATGGACACGCACGAGGACGTTCTCCTCGCCCTCGACGTCGCCCTTCACAAGCGCGACATGGTGCTTGCCGGTCAAATTCTCGCGGAAGGCGATCGCGGTGAAGTCGCCATACGCCGTCGGGAGGCGCACCGAGGTGGCCCGCTCGACGAGCTTCTCCGTGCGCCGGCGGTACTCGATCAGGTCCTCGACCCTGATCATCTTGAGGTCGTGGCGGGCGCAGTACTCGATCAGGTCAGGCACGCGCGCCATCGTCCCGTCGTCCTTCATGACCTCGCAGACGACGCCGGCGGGATTGAGCCCGGCGAGCCGAGCGAGATCCACGGCCGCCTCGGTCTGGCCCGTCCGCTGGAGAACGCCACCGGGACGGGCGCGAAGTGGGAAGACGTGGCCCGGTTGGACGAGGTCCTCCGGGCCCTTGCTGGGATCGATCGCCACCTGGATCGTGCGCGCGCGATCGTGCGCCGAGATGCCCGTGGAGACGCCTTCGCGGGCTTCGATCGAGACTGTGAAGGCGGTGCCGAATTGCGTCTCGTTCCGCTCGGTCATCTGGCGAAGCCCCAGATCGTCGCAACGCTCCTCCGTCAGGCAGAGACAGACGAGACCGCGCGCGTGCGTGACCATGAAGTTGACCGCCTCGGGCGTGGCAAATTGCGCCGCAATCGTCAGGTCGCCTTCGTTTTCGCGGTCGGCCGCGTCGACCACCACAACGAACTTGCCCTGGCGGATGTCCTCCAGCGCATCCTCGATGGTGGCGAACGGCGTCTGCGTGGCGATTTGCGTCACGAAGGAATCGTAACGTCCGCTAGCGAGTCAGCTTCTCGACGTACTTCGCGAGCATGTCGACCTCGATGTTCACATCGTCGCCTTCTTGCACGCTGCCGAGTGTCGTCACAGCCTTCGTGTGCGGCACGAGAGCCACTCTGAACGCCTCCTCCAGGAGCTCCGCGATCGTCAGGCTCACGCCTTCGACGGCGATCGAGCCCTTCTCGACGCAATAACGAAGGATGTCCGGCGCCGCCTCGATCTCGAGGCCCTCGTCGGTGACGCGCCGCACGCGGCCGACGCCGTCGACGTGGCCCTGTACGAAGTGTCCGCCCACAGAGTCCCCGGCTTCCAAGGCGGGCTCGAGGTTCACCGGCGAGCCTGCAGCGAGCCGGCCGAGCGTCGAGCGGCGCAACGTCTCGGGCACGGCGTCGAAGGCAAGGGCGCCATCGTCCGCTTCTGTGACCGTCAGGCAGACGCCGCTGACGGCGACCGAGTCGCCTACTCCCGCGTGCGCAGCCGTCTCGGGACCGCCGATGCGCAGGCGTACGCCATGGTCGGTCTCTTCGACCGCGTCGACGCGCCCCAGCTCCCGGATGATCCCCGTGAACATCAGGGCTCGTGGATGTAGGCGCTCACGAGCAGATCTTCGCCGATTCGCTCCACCTCGAGGCCGCTCAGGGCGAGCGGCTGATCGAGCTCGCCCAGGAACCGCGGGCCGCTCCCCGCGAGCCGAGGGGCGACGAAGAGCATGACCTTGTCGACGAGGTCGGCGCGCAAGAAGGCCGTCGCGAGCGTCGGACCGCCCTCGAGGAGCACGGATTGCACGCCTTCCCGAGCGAGTCGCGCGAGCTCATCCTCGAGCGGGCCCGGGAGCAGCTCCAGCTCGGATCCATCGGGTAACGGCCCTTGTCCGAAGGCCAGTCGCCGGGGCTGATGAGCGGCGCCGACGTCGCGTGCGTCGAGCTTCGGCTCATCGGCACGAACGGTTCCCATGCCGACCGCGACCGCATCGGAGGCCGCGCGGAGCTCGTGCACGCGCCGCCGACTCTCCTCACCGCTGACCCAGCGCGAGCCCGGCACTGTGACCCGCCCATCGACGGTGACGGCCGCCTTGTACGTGACGAACGGCCGGAGAAGGGAGATCCAAGTGCGCCAGGCCTCGTTCTGCCTGCGAGCTGTCTCCGCTACGGCGCCGTCGGCCAGCTCGACCTGCACACCGGCCGCCCGCAGCTCCTCGAGCCCACCGCCCGCCGCCGGATTCGGGTCGAGCGCCGCCGCGACAACCTTCGCCACGCCGGAGTCGACGACGGCGGCAGTGCACGGAGGAGTGGCGCCAAAGCTCCGGCACGGCTCGAGGGTCACGAACAGCGTCCCTCCCCTTGCGCGCTCGCCGGCCGCTTCGAGAGCGATTACCTCCGCGTGCGGCCCGCCTTTTCGCTCATGCCAGCCCTCACCGACGATCTCGCCGCCGCTGACGACCACGGCGCCCACCACCGGATTCGGCTTCGTCGTCCCGCGACCGCGCTCCGCCAGCTCGAGCGCGCGTTCAAGATTCATTCCACTGCCTTGACCAGGCGCCGATAGGCGCGCGGCAAGTCCTCCATGTCGAAGATCGCGCTGCCGGCCACGATGAGGTCGGCGCCGACCTTGCGCACGTCACCGATGTTCTCAGCCGTGATCCCGCCGTCGACCTGGACGAACAGCGTGCTCGGCAGCTGCTTTCGCAGCCGGTCGATGCGCCACAGGCTGTCGGGCATGAACTCCTGGCCGGAGTAGCCGGGGTGAATGCTCATGCAAAGCGCGAAATCCGCGCCCAGCGCGGCCTCGACGGCCGCCTCGACCTCCGTCTCCGGATTGAACGCGACGCCGACACCGAGATCGAGGTCGCGTGCGGCCTTGATCGTGTTCCAGGGCTCTTCCGAGACCTCCACGTGGAAGGTGACGCTGTCACCGCCTGCTTGCTTGATCAGAGGGAAGTGGTGTTCGGGGTTGTCGACCATGAGGTGGCAGTCGATGACGCCGCCGGCCTCGTGGATCAAAGGCGAGATCGATT
Source organism: Gaiellaceae bacterium (assembly GCA_036506175.1). Lineage (GTDB taxonomy): Bacteria > Actinomycetota > Thermoleophilia > Gaiellales > Gaiellaceae > JAIBJP01. Next base: position 34,943 of record DASXSE010000023.1, on the reverse strand, counting down.
TGAGGACTACGGGCCCGATCGTCACCGGCTCGATGAAATGTCCGTCACCGACGTCGAAGTGGAAGACCCGAGCGCCCGCGTTGAGCAGGTACTCGATCTGCTCGCCGAGTCGGGAGAAATCCGCCGCGTAGAGCGACGGTTCGACCTCCACGGTCCGCACCCAGTCCTTCCAGGCCATGCGGCGAACTCTAAGCGCGGAGGTTGGCGATGAAGAAACCCGAGGTGCGATGGACGTGCGGGAGCGTCAAGAGGAAGCGCGGCTCGTGCGGATGGCGAAACTCGGGAAACTCGCTGCCGAGGTCGTCCACCTCCGCGCCCACGGCTTCCACCACGTCCTCGTTCTCGATCCGATGGATCGTGCAGACGGAATAGGTGACGCTGCCGCCTCGCTTCACCCGCTCGAGAGCCGTTCGGACGAGCTCGATCTGCAGCCCCGGGAGCGGCTCCGCCCGCCAGCGCAAGTCGGGCCGCGAGTTGAGAACGCCGAGGCCCGAGCAGGGGGCATCGACGAGCACGCGGTCGAATCCGTCGAGACCCGGCGGCAGCTCGAGCGCGTCGGCATGGACGACTCGCAGATTCGTCGCGCCAAGGCGAGCAGCGTTCTCCTCCAACTCGCGCGCCCGGCCCGGATGCTTCTCGACGGCCACGACCTCAGCGGCGACCTCCGCCAGCTGCGTCGCTTTGCCCCCCGGAGCAGCGCAGAGGTCGAGAATGCGTTCGCCGGGCTGCGCACCAACGGCCCGGCCGGCCAGCTGGGAACCACGGCTTTGCGGCCAGGCGCGACCCTCCTTGATCCACGCAGTTGGAATCTCGTCGAGCACGAGCGGCCCTTCAGGCGTGCGAATCGCGGTCTCGGGCGGCTCGTTCTGCGCGCGCATGAGTCCCAGCGCTTCTTCGGGCCCCCACTCGTGCCACCAGGTCTCGGCGATCCAGTCCGGATAGGAATGCTTGAGCGCCGCCTCGGCCGGAGTCGCCTCGCCAAGGCCCTTCAGAAGCGGCCCGATGCCCTCGGAAAGCCGGCGCAGCACGGCATTCGTGAAAGCAACGGCGCGTTCTAGCCTCGCCGCGCGGACGAGCTCCACTGACTCGTTGACGGCCGCGTGCACGGGCACGGAGCCCATGAACCCGAGCTGGTAGGCGCCGAGCCTCAAAGCGGCCAACACAGGAGGATCGAGCTTGCGCACAGGCCGCCGGCCCAGGGTTTCGATCGCATGGTCGAGCGTGCGGGCCCGTTGAACCGTCCCAAACGCAAGCTGCATCGCGAATGCACGGTCACGGGGATCGAGGCCGCCTGCCGCGGCGCGAAACGCCCGGTCCGCGTAGGCGTCCTCCTCGAAGACACGGCGCACCACCTCGTAGGCGACGGCGCGGGCGGTCGGAATCCGGCTCAGGATGGGGCCTCGTCGCCGGAGTGCGATGAATGGCACGACGCCAGGACGCAGGGAGCGTTCATATCGGTTGTAGATATGGGCGCGACCGAGGACGCTGCGTCGGGCCGTTGAGCGTGCCCCGGCGGCTCAGGCTTCATTCTGTGCCGGGTTCCTAACCCCGGTTACCTGCGTCCGCGTAGGTACTCCTCGGCGGTCATGCGCTTGCCACCCTCGCGCTGGACTTCCAGAACTTCGACTCCGTCGGCGACGAGAGTGGAGTCCTCCCGCGCGGGCCGCGCCTTCCAGATGATGAGGCGCCGTCCATCCACGAGCCCACGTGCCCCGATGTGTGGAGAGAGCGCGCGGATCTGGTTGATCGTTTCCTCCGGCGGGCGCGACCAGTCGATGTCCCGGTCCGCGCTCGTGATCTTCTCGGCATACGTGGCGCCTTCCGGCTGGGGGACGAAGGTGGGCTCCGCAAAGACCTCACTGAGGAGCTCGACTCCGAGAGCTGCGGCACGCTCGAACACGATGGCGGAATCGTCGTCCGGCCCGATCGGAAAGCGGCGTTGCGCAGCGATGGGGCCCGCGTCGAGATCACCTGTCGTCTTGTGGATCGTCACGCCGGTCTCCCGGTCGCCGGCCATGATCGCGCGCTCGACGGGAGCGGCGCCTCGCCAGCGGGGCAAAAGGCTCGGGTGGACGTTGAGCCACAGGCGCTCGGACAGGAGCTTCTCGGGGATCAGCAGGCCGTAGCCGGCGACCACGACGACTCGGGCCTCTCCTGGGAAAACGGTGAGCCGATCCGGCTGCTCGACAGGGATCTCGAGCGCCTTCGCCGACTCCTTCGCGGGCGGCGCAGCTTTCTTCCTTCCCCGGCCCTGCGGCTTGTCCGGCCGCGTGATCACGAGCTCGATCTCGTAACTTCTGGCCGCCAGCCCTTCGAGGATCGCAGCCCCGAAAGGAGCCGTCGCCGCAACGGCGATCTTCATCTCAAACTACTGGGCCGAGGACCGGCTGGGGTCGGAGCTGCGCGAGCGCAGCACGCCGTTGCTCCGGCGTCGTTCGGTCGATGGTGAGCACGCCTTCGAGGTGATCGATCTCATGTTGGATCACCCTTGCCTCCAGGCCCTCGGCCTCGATCCGGATCTCTTCGCCCGTGGGCGACACCGCCTCGACGGTCACGGAGGTGGGGCGCTCGACCTCGACGACGACGGTGGCCGCGCCGAGAGAAAGGCAGCCTTCATCAGAGGCCTCGACCTCCTCCGACGCCGAAACGAGACGAGGATTCACAAGCGCAACAGGCGGCTCTTCGTCCGCAGCGCGATAGACCAAAACCCGGCGCAGAATGCCGACCTGCGGCGCCGCCAGGCCTACGCCGCGCGCCTCCTCCATGAGTGCGGTCATCCGCTCGACGAGACCCGTCACGGAATCGTCCAATTCGTCGACTTCCTTAGCTTTCATGCGCAGAACCGGGTCCGGATACTGGCGTACGAGCGTAAGCGCGACCCGGCGGCGCGCTTCGCGCTCCGCATCGAGCTCTTCGTTGCGAATTTGCCCCTCGACTTCCGTCATTGCAGGAAGTTTAGCCGGGGCGAACCTCTGTTCTGAATCAGGCTAAGCCCTGCGGATCGACGTCGACGGACACGCTGAGGCCGTCCCGACGCATGGCCGGGGCCGCCGCATTCAGGAGCCGCCCGGCGAGAGCAGCAAGAGGGCGAGGGGAAGCCGTTTTCGCCAGTAATTGAGAGCGATGACGCCCGCGGAGACGGAGGAGCGGCGCGGGGCCGAGAAGCTCCGCGTCACCGGCGATGCCCTCGAGGCCCGCTCGCAGCTCCGAGAGCACAGCATTGGGACCCTCCGCTTGCGGCCCCGAAACCACGATGCGAACGAGGTGACCGAACGGCGGGTAGCCGAGCTCGCGGCGGCGCTCGAGCTCGCCCCTGAGGAACTCCTCCACGTCGTGGCGCGCGGCGAGCGCAACCGGACGCGAATCCGGCTGGTAGGTCTGGACGAGCACGCGGCCCGGCGCATCGCGTCCACTGCGCCCCGCGAGCTGCGTGACGAGCTGGAAAGTTCGCTCCTCGGCGCGAAAGTCAGGCAGAGCCATGCCGGTGTCGGCGTCGATGACCGCTGCCAGCGCGACCCCCTCGAAGTGATGCCCCTTGGCGACCATTTGCGTGCCGAGGAGGACTGCGCGGTCGGCATCTGCGAAACGCTGGAGAGTCTCGGTCAGCGCCCCGGGGCGAGTGACCGCGTCGGCGTCGAGCCGAAAGCGCTCGAGCTCGGGGACGTGGGCGGCCAACTCAGCCTCCAGCCGCTCCGTTCCCGCGCCCAGACGGGCAAGCTCGGGCGAGGAGCAGACGGGACAGAGGGCCGGCGACAGCTCGCGGCGCCCGCAGTGATGGCAGTGCAGCAGGCCGTCCGAGTGCAAGGTCAGCGCGACGTCACAGTTCTCGCAGCGGCGAGTCGTGCCACACGCACGACAGTGGATCGCCGGGGCAATCCCGCGCCGGTTGAGCAGGAGGATCGCCTTGCCGCCTCGGTCCGCGAGCGTACCGAGCTCGGCGAGAAGCGGTGCCGACAGCGGGTAGCCCCCCTCCCGGCGCAGATCGACGACCTGGACAGGGGGCAGGCGCCCACCCAGCCGGCCTCCGAGCTCGAGGCGTTCGAGCGCCTGCCAGCTCTCGGGACGCGGCGTCGCGCTGCCGAAAACGGCGACGGCTCCTTCCATTGCCGCCCGCTTGGCTGCGACGGTTCGTGCGTCGTAGCGGGGATCGGATTCCTGCTTGTAGGACGGGTCATGCTCCTCGTCCACGCAGATGAGGCCAAGATCTCTAACCGGTGCGAAGATCGCTGACCGCGCGCCAACAACGACCCGCGCCTCCCCCGCGGCGATCCGCTCGCGCTCGTCGCGGCGCTCGGCTTCCGTGAGACCCGAATGGAGGAGGGCGACGCGCTCGCCGAAGCGGGCTCGAAATCGTCCCAGCGCCTGCGGCGTGAGCGCGATCTCCGGCACGAGGACGATCGCGCCGCGGGCCCGTTCGAGCGCCTCGGCGCAGGCTTGCAGGTAGACCTCCGTCTTGCCGCTCCCCGTCGCGCCGTAGAGGAGGAAGGCGCGGCCGCCCTCGTCCAAGGCAGCACGTATTCGCGCTAGAGCCTTCTCCTGCGCAGCCGTCAACTCCTCAGGCGTCGCCTCACCTACAAGCTCACCCGGCGCGTCCCGCCGGGCAGCTCCCTTCCGCCTGGCAGGCGCGTCGGGAGCAACCAACGCAAGCGCCCGCGCGGGCGTCGAGCCGTAGTAATCGGCGATCCAGAGTGCGAGATCGACAAGTGGCTCGGGCACCGAGCCGAGCACGCGCTCGACGGCCACGGGCTCGATCTCAGGAGGCGCTTCGTCGGCCAGTCCCACGACCACTCCGCGCCGTCGGGCGCGTCCGAACGGGACGCTTACAACCGATCCTTTTTCGAGTCCTTCGCCGAGGTACGTGAAGGGCCGCGAGACCGCGCGGGCGGTCACGAGGGGATAGACGGATGCGAAACGAGGCACCGCTAAGATCATCACTGAGATGGCGGCGGGACATTCAGTCGACGACTACCTCGAGACGATCTATTTCCTCGCCTTCCCCATCGGCGAGTACAGACCTGACACGAAGGGATCGCCGACTCTGGCCGTGCGCGTCGCGGACATGCTCGGCGTCTCACGGGCGTCTGCAGGGGAAATGCTGAAACGCCTCGAGGGCGAGGGCCTCGTCGAGCGTGGCGAGCACAAGGAGGCGATCCTGACTGCCGAAGGGCGGAGGCAGGCAGAGCGCGTCGTCCGGAGGCACCGGATCATCGAGCGCCTCCTCACCGACTTCATGGGGTACACACCCGCCGAGGCGCACGAGCAGGCCGATCTCCTCGGCAACACATTCACCGACGAGATGGTCGACCGGATCGCCAAGCAGCTCGGCGAGCCCGAGCGCTGCCCCCACGGCTGGCCCGTCGACACCGCCTTCGAGCAGGCGGAGAACCGCGAGCTGCAGCCGCTGGCCGACCTCGAGCCGGGCTCACGCGCGGAAATCGTGAGGCTCGCCGAGCACGACGGGTCGCTCCTCCACTGGTATTACGACGAAGGGCTTGTCCCGGGCACGAAGCTCGAGCTCCGCGACGCGCAGCCGGCCGCGGGCCAGTTCACGCTGAAGGTGAACGGAGACGAACGCGCGATCGGCGAGAAGGCTGCCGCCGGCCTCTTCGTTCGCCGCGGCTAGCGGCTCTGGACTGCGGGGCGCTGCCGGGCGAAGCCCGGCTTCGCGCCGCCTGACGCCGCTCGCGGCAGGATCCTGCGCGAGCTCGCCCTCGCCGTACCAGATGTACTGTCTCGGGCTCCCTCGCTGGCCTCCCTTGCGAGCGATGCCCCAGCGCCCCTAGCTGGACGGTTTCTTCCCCAAGTGCCGCGGCTAGGAGCTTTCGAAGTTGACCGCGACGCTGGTGAAGCCGAGCGCGCGGAGCATGCTCTGGAGCATGGCGCGGGTGTTCTCGCGGGCGCGAGCAACCAGGCCGGAGCCCTCCTGTGCCGATGCCGTGATCTTCTGTTGGGCGACCACGTACACCTCCTGCTGGTCGTCGTCGTTCCCCGAGAACAGGTCACCGATCTTGTTGAAGACGCCCTCGTTGCGGTCGTAGACGTAGCTCCGAGTCGGATCGACGCGTGCCTTCGAGAGCTGCGGCTGAGTCAAGGTGATCGTCGCGCTGCGCCGATCGCCGGAGACCTGGACCGCGCCCTTGCCGATCCCCGAGAAGTCGACTGTCGCGTCAACCGTCCCGTACGCGACGAAGAGGGTCCGCGATCCGAGCAGCTTGTCCGGGAGCGCTGTGTCCTTCTGCAGGTCGACGATCTGCTGGAAGTTGCCGGTCGCGGCGTGGTACGAGTGCAGATCCTGGATCGACTTGAGGACGGCGGGGCCGCTCCGGTCAACGGTGTGCTGCGCGAACGGGTTGTGGAAGTCCGGGATGACGCCCTTCACCCAGCTCACCCCGCCGAAGATGGCGATGATCAGGATCCCGAGCGTGATGAGGCCCCACGGCACATCGCGCCTGGGTCTCGGCGGCTCGTATTGCGGCGGTGCGGGCGGAGGCGGTTCGGTGCGCCTGCGTTCAGGAGCTATGACCCCCATAACCCCTGGTATTTACCCGCTTACGACGCGGCTTGAACCTCTGCGGCCAGACCAGCCGCAGCCCGCAGCTCATCAGACTTGTCGGTGCGTTCCCAGGTGAAATCGTGGTCGGAACGCCCGAAGTGCCCGTAAGCCGCCGTCTTGGAGAAGATCGGCCGCATCAGGTCGAGATCGCGCAGGATGGCGCCCGGCCGCAGGTCGAAATGCTCGCGAATCAGCTCTTCGATCCGCTTCAGCGGCACACGCTCGCTTCCGAAGCAGTCGACCTCGATGGACACGGGATGCGCGACGCCGATCGCATAGGCGACTTGGAGCTCGCAGCGATCAGCGAGCCCCGCCGCCACGATGTTCTTTGCCACATAACGGGCGGCATACGCGCCCGAGCGGTCGACCTTCGTCGGGTCCTTGCCCGAGAACGCACCGCCGCCGTGCCTGGCCATGCCGCCGTACGTGTCCACGATGATCTTGCGCCCCGTGAGCCCCGTGTCCCCCATCGGGCCTCCCAGGACGAACTTTCCCGTCGGATTGACGAGGACGAAGTCGCGCTCCTCGAAACGCCGCTCGTCGTAGAGCTCGCGCGGCAGGATCGGGTGCAGGACATGCTCGATGACGTCCGGCTTGATGAGCGCGTCGGCGTCCAATCCGTCGCGGTGCTGGGTGGAGACGAGAACGCGAGCAATCTCGACCGGCCGCTGGTGTCCATGGTCGTCGACCTCGTAGCGAACGGTCACCTGCGCCTTCCCGTCGGGGCGCAGGTACGGAAGGATCGATGCCTTTCTCACCTCGGAGAGCCGCTTGCAGATCCGGTGCGCCAGCATGATCGGGAGCGGCATCAGCTCCTCGGTCTCGACGCACGCGAAGCCGAACATCATTCCCTGGTCGCCGGCGCCCAGCCGGTCGAGCGGGTCGTCGTCCCCGGAGCCGTGCTGCAGCTCGTATGACGTGTCGACGCCCTGGGCGATGTCCGGGGACTGCTCGTCGATCGCCACCATGACGCCGCAGGTGTCGGCATCGAACCCGTATTTGGCCCGGTCGTAGCCGATCTCCTTGATGCGGGTGCGGACGAGACGCGGAATGTCGACGTAGGTCTCGGTCGTGATCTCGCCGGCGACGATCACGAGCCCGGTCGTCACGAGCGTCTCGCAGGCGACGCGCCCCTTCTTGTCGTCGGTGAGGACGGCGTCGAGAACGGCGTCGGAGACCTGGTCTGCGACCTTGTCCGGGTGTCCCTCGGTGACCGACTCCGATGTGAAGAGAAACTCGCGGGCCATGTGCCGCGGAAGGCTAGTCGACGGCGAGGAGCCCCGCGAACTTGACCGTGTGGCCGTCCTTCGTCCCGTAGAACGTGAGGTGCTGCAGCGGCTCGAGGTTCGTGCGCAACTCAGGTGGAACCGTCCCGCCGTTCAGCTCGAAGAGACCAAGCACATAAGGGATCGCCGACTTCAGGTCCACATACCCGAAACCCGTCGTCTCGTCCGGAACTCCGGCCTGGTCGAGCGCGTCCTTGAACGCCGGGTCGTCGGCCAGCCTGTCGTCCTGTTCCCGCAGCGCCGAGATGCCGTCCTTGGACGTCGTGATCACGAGGTGCCCATCGAAGGCGGCGTAATAGAGCGAGAACGGAGCTTTGAGCGGCACTTCCTTCGCCGGGACGCCGTCGATTTCCACGTCGCGCTCCGTCCCGAGCATCGGAACGTATTCGCGCAGCCCCTCGACGAGCTTGCCCACCGTCGCCATGGCCGCCTGCTCGTTGTCCACGTGCGTCACCAGCGTCAGCTCGGGAATGATCAACCCGCGGCGCACGTAGAACGCCGTCTCGCCCGAGAAGAGTGGGAAAACGTCCTCGTCGAGGGACACGCCGAGCTCGTGCTCGGCCCGCGCAATGTCGGCGTCGACGCTCGGATCCGCCTCGGCGACCATGTCGCGCAAGGCCTTCAATTGGCTGCCGAGATCGTTGACGTCGAGGTAGACGAGCGCACCGGCCGGCACTTCATGCGGAAGCTCGGCCTTGAACGGCTCTGATCCGGAGACCTCGCTGTTCTCGGCGAGCTCGGCCGCTCCCTCAACCCGCACGCCCTCGCCTTCCGCCTTGACGGAGAGCGCGAGCCGGTTGAGCGCTTTCGGAAGCCCGCTCCTTTGGAGAGCGGAGCCGTTCACGTAGAGCCGCGCGATCGCGTCGCCACCGACCTGATCCATCGCGTCCCGGAAATCGGAGGAGTCCGCCAGGGTGCCGCCCGCGCGAGCCTGTTCGAACTTGTCCAGAACGGCCGCGCTGTCGGAGAAGGCGGTCCAGTCTCCGACCGCACGAAAGACGAACTGCTCGCCGGTCCGGTCGAGCAAGGCCTTCAGCTTGTCCAGGTCGTCAGGCTGAGTGAGCCCGACGAATTCGCCCTGGCCGGAGAGGTTGAGGCCGACGACATCCGTTTCAGGACCAAGCGCCGGCTTCACGTCGCGATCGAAGTCGATGCCCTTCGCGGAGAGCTTGCCGAAAACGAGATCGAGCGCCTTGTCGCCGTCGGGGAACTTCGCGAGCAGCGACCGGGCGTTGTCCCATTGCGAGGAGCCGAAGGTCGTATCCACGCTGAGGAAGAGTTGGGCGCTGGCGGGCGCGACAGAAGCCCCCGCAGGCCCGGACGGAGTCTCCGCGCCGCAGCCGGCGGCCAGCGGTAGGACCGCGAGAACGAGTGCAAGGGCAAAACGGAAACGCATCTACTCGTCTTTCGGCCGGCGACCCATCAATCCTGAGGCTAGATCTTGAAGGCTAGCTCCCTCTAGGACCGCGCAGACGGCCTCAGTAATCGGCAGCTCGATCTCCAACCGGCGGGCGAGGTCGCGCAGGACGGGAGCGGTCGTCAAGCCCTCGACGACCTGTCCGATCTCGGTGACCGCCTCTTCCGGCGCCGCACCGCGGGCAATGAGCTCGCCCGCGCGGCGATTGCGGCTGTGGCGGCTCCAACACGTGACGACGAGATCGCCCATGCCTGCGAGCCCGGCGAAAGTCTCAGGTCGGGCTCCGCACGCTTCGCCAAGTCGGGTCATCTCGGCCAGGCCCCGCGTGATGAGGGCCGCCTTCGCGTTGTCTCCCGCTTCGAGCCCGTCCACGGCTCCGGCGGCGAGGGCGAAGACGTTCTTGGAGGCTGCACAGAGCTCGACGCCGACGACATCGGTATTCACGTAGACGCGAAATCGCGGGGAGATGATGGCGTGCTGGAGCTCAGTCGCGAGCTCCTCGTCCTTGCTGGCAAGCACCGCGGCCGCAGGCAAACCCTGGGCGATCTCCTCCGCGTGATTCGGGCCGGACAGAACCGCCACGGGCGCGTCGGCGATCACCTCCGAGAGCCGGCCGCCGCTCGCGGGATCGAGGCCCTTCGTGAGGATCAGGCGGGGAGCGGACCCAGGCAGCGCTCCGGCGACCTCGCGGAACGCACGGCTCGGAACAGCGAGACAGACGACGTCGGCCTCTGCGACGGGCGCCTCCGCGATGCGGACGAAGGGCGGGTGGCGTCCGGCGACGACGACCTCGTGGTCTCGCTCTTCGAGAAGCGCGGCGAACGTCGTCCCCCAAGACCCCGCGCCCACGACGACGATCTTCATGCGCGGCGCACGAAATCGATGATGACGGGGACGCCGGCGAGCTCGAAGCGCTCGCGCACGCGGTTTTCCACCCAGTACCCGTAGTCGCGCGTCACGAGCCCCGGATCGTTGACGAAGAAGCGGAAGCGCGGCGGCCTGGCGCTCACCTGAGTCCCGTAGAGGAGGTTCAGGCGTTTGCTGTTACGCGCCGGGCCGGGACGCTGCTTGCGCAGCTCCGCGAGGAATCGATTCAATTCACCCGTCGAGATGCGGGCTGTGTGCTTCTCGTACAGCTCTTCGACGCGATCGAGTAGGCGGCCCACCCCGCGCCCGGTCTTGGCCGAGACCGCAGCAATTGGCGGCCGCTGGCGCAATCGATCCTCGATGCGGTCGCGTACGTCCTCGATCCCGACAGTGGCTATGTCCCATTTGGACAGGACGACGAGCGTGGCGTCGCCAGCCGTGCGTCCGATGTCGGCCACCGCGAGATCTTGGTCGACGAGTCCTTCGCTCGCGTCCACGAGGACGAGCGCGACATCCGCCCGTTCGGCCGCGCGGATCGCCCGCAGCTCCGAGTAGTACTCCACTCCCTGGCGCTGCCGCCGCTTGCGGCGCATGCCTGCCGTATCCACGAGGACGAAGGTTCGGTCACCGCGCTGGAGCACGGTGTCGATCGAGTCGCGCGTCGTGCCGGGAACGTCCGAGACGATGACCCGGTCCTGTCCGACGAGCGCGTTGAGCAGACTCGACTTCCCAACATTGGGGCGCCCCAGAATCGCGACGTGGATGGCGTCTTCACCGACTTCCTCGCGAGCCTCTCCAGGAAGCTCGGCCACGATCCGGTCGAGGAGATCACCGGTTCCGTGACCGTGCAGCGCTGAGACCGGGATTGGATCTCCGAGCCCGAGCCGGTGGAACTCGAGCGCCTCGGTGTCGCGGACGGGGTCGTCGATCTTGTTGGCAGCGAGGAGGACGGGCTTGCGCGCGCGGCGAAGGATGGCCGCGATCTCCTCGTCACCCGGTGTGACTCCGGCACGCGTGTCGGTGACGAAGAGCACGAGGTCGGCCTCCTCCACGGCGCGCTGCGCCTGCTCCGCGACGTCTTTCGTGAGCGGGGACGGGTCGACGACGTCGACACCGCCGGTGTCGACCAGGATGAAGCGCTTGCCGACCCACTCGCAGACGACCTCCTTGCGGTCACGAGTCACCCCCGGCGTCTCGAAGACCACCGCCTCGCGGGTCGCGGACAACCGATTGACGAGCGTCGACTTGCCGACGTTCGGAAAGCCGACGACGGCGACCGTGCCGAGCAGCGGCGCGTTCATCGGCCGATCTCTGGCCGATGAGCGTGTGGAGGGTGTGTGAGGGAACCGGGAGGTTCCCTCACTGCGTCAAAGAAGGGGGCTCGTTGGAACGCTGGCGCGTCCAAAGTGGCACGGCGAGCGAGCCGGAGGCGAGCGACGGTCATCCGACTTTGGACGGAACGTGTTCGCGGCGTGGCGGCTGCGCGTCGGGCCGGCCGAGCTCGTGCATCCGGACCAGGAACTCCCAGAGGCGGAGGATCTCGGCCTCGATCTCGTCGGTGGCCTCGCGGTAGCCGCGCGAGTTCCGCGGATATTCGTCGAATCGCATCGGCTCCCCGAACGCAACGGACACCTCCCCCCAATTCCCCCACTTCCAGCGCTGGGAGCCCTCGATCGCGGCGGGGATGACGGGAACACCCTCCTGGATCGCGACCATTGCGGCGCCCGGCTTGGCCTCCCCGGGAACCCCTTGACGTTGCCGGGTGCCTTCCACGAAGAGGCCGAGTAGGTCGTTGCTGCGGACGGTCTCGCGCATGAGCCGCAGTGCTTCGCGGTCAGACTCGCCGCGCCGGACGGCGAGGGCGCCATGGGCGCGCATGAGCTCTCCGAAGCCGGGGAGGCCGTGGAGCTCCACCTTGGCGACGAAGACGATGCGTCGCGGGCAGAGAACGCCGAAGGCCGGCGGGTCGGCGTACGAGAAGTGGTTCATGGCGAGGACGGCGCCGCCCTCGCGCGGAACGCGCTCCTTGCCGTAGCCCTTGAGCCGGATCATCGAGCGGGTGAAGGTACCGATGAGGCCCTTCCCGATCGTCCAGTAGACGAGGGAGTTGTAGGCGCTCATGCGGCCTTCGTCCGCTCTTCGATCAGGCGCGCGATCCGCTCGACGACCTCGTCGATGCTGAGATCGGTCGTGTCGATCGTCTCCGCGTCGGCGGCCGGCTCCATCTGCGCCGCGTCGCGCTGGTCGCGCAGGCGCAGGTCGGTGGCGAGCGCCTCGGCGCCGATCTCGGGGCGGTCGGCCACGCGCCGGCGTGCGCGCTCGGCAGCGTCGGCGACGAGGTAGACCTTCACATCGGCGTCCGGACAGACGACCGTCCCGATGTCGCGACCCTCGATCACGGCGTCCCCCTGATGCGCGAGGTCCCGCTGGCGCTCACGCATGACGCGTCGTACCTCGGGATGGCGCGCGACCGTGGAGACGACACGGTCGATCTCCGGGAGCCGGATGGCTTCTGTGACGTCCTCGCCGCGAATGAGGACTCGGTCGCTCTCGAACATGATCGGTGACGACTCGGCTAGAGCTTCGAGCGCGGAGCCGTCTTCGAGGTCGACGCCTTCCTCGAGAGCGAGGTGGGTGAGGGCGCGATACATGGCGCCCGTGTCGAGATAGCGAAACCCGAGGCGGTCGGAGAGTGACCGCGCAACCGTGCTCTTGCCGGCTCCGGCCGGGCCGTCTATGGCCACGATCATCGCTCCTCCCGCGCTTATCTGACCGCGATCGACTCGAGCATCGCGAAGAAGTCGGGGAAGCTTACCCCGACGCTTTCGGCTCCTTCGATGCGCACCCGCTCGCGCGAGACGAGCCCGGCGACGGCCGCGAGCATCGCGATGCGGTGATCACCAACGGCGTCTACCACACCCCCGCCCTTAGGGCGGGAGGGAACCCCACGCACCCGGAAGCCATCCTGCCGGGTTTCGATCCGGATTCCAAGAGGTCGAAGCACGTTTTTCACGCTTTCAATTCGATCGGATTCCTTGACGCGCAACTCCGTTGCGCCTTGGACGACGCTGTCTCCATGTGCCATTCCCGCGACGAGCGCGAACAAGGGCAGCTCGTCCACGAGCGTCGGCACCTCGCGCGCCCGCACCGTTGTCGCGACCAAATCTGTGGCCGCCACCTCGAGGTCGCCCACCGGCTCGCCCCCCTCACTACGCCGGTTGAACACCGACACCCGCGCTCCCATGCGCTCGAGCACCGTCAGGAAACCGGTCCGCGTCGGGTTGATTCCGACGCCGTGCAGCCGCAGCTCCGACCCCGAGAGGAGTGTCGCGGCTGCGACGAACGGGGCCGCCGACGAGAAATCACCTGGGATCTCGATTGAGAGCGGCTGCAGGCGGTCGGCCGGCCACACGGCCGCCTCCCCGAGCTTCCGCCGCACGCGCACCCCCATCCCCTCCAGCATCCGTTCCGTGTGGTCGCGGGTCGGCGCCGGTTCGACGACCACCGTCGGCCCGTCCGACGCATATACCCCCGCGAGCAGCACGCACGACTTGACCTGCGCGCTCGCCACGGGCAGCTCGTAACGAATCGGCGTCAGCCGCCCGCCTTCGATGGTCAGAGGCGCGTGCCCGTCCGTCGTCTCGACCCGAGCCCCCATCAGCCCAAGCGGTTCCGCGATTCGATCCAAGGGACGGCGGCTGAGCGACTCGTCGCCGACCAGCTCGAATCGACCCTCCTGACCCGCGAGCACCCCCGTCAGGAGGCGCATGAGCGTCCCCGCATTGCCGCAGTCGACCGGCTCACCCGGGGCGCGCAAGCCGCGCAGCCCGGCTCCACGCACGACCGCCTGATCGCCCCCGACTTGCACCTCGGCGCCGAGCGCGCGCACAGCGTCGACCGTCGAGAGCGTGTCCGCCGACATTCCGGCCCGGCTGACACGACTGTCCCCATCGGCGACTGCACCGAGCAAGAACGCCCGGTGCGTGATGGACTTGTCCCCCGGCACAGCGAGATCGCCGCGCAGCGACGCAGCGGGCTCGACGACCACCTCACTCACGAGTCTTCGAGTACCGGCGAGACGATGACGGAGTAGCCCTGTGCCTCGAGGAGCTCGGCCGCGCGCCGGGCCTCACGCTCACCGGCGACCAGGACCGAAAGCGTTCCCCCACGCTCGGGCGACAGGTGTTGGAGCTCGAAGTCCTCGATGTTGATCTGCTCGGCGCCGAGCGCCTGGGTGATCCCGGAGAGCACACCTGGCCGGTCCGGCACATGGACCCGCACGCGTTGGAGCTTTCCGACGTCCGTGAACGCCTCCTCGAGCAGCCTCCGACGATTCCCGCCGGCTTCCCCGATCCAGCGCGCGAGCCATCCAGCGTCACCGGAGTCCAAGGCGCGCTCGAGCTCCTCGACTCGCCGCCGATGCTCGGCCAGCGCTGCTTTCAGCTCGCGGGCGTTGTCGAGGAAGATGTCGATCCAGATGCGGGGATTCGCGCCTGCGACCCGCGTCATGTCGCGCAGCGACCCCCCCGCCGCGGCCAACGGCTCGTGGCCGTCGACGCGGAGCGAGCCGGTGTGGTTCAGGACGATATTTGCCAGCGCATGTGGCAGATGGCTCGTCAGCGCCAGAAGACGATCGTGCGCCGTGGGATCGATTGCCACAGGGACAGCCCCAAGCGACGCGACGAAGGCGTGCAAGGACGCGTACCGCTCCGGCTGCGTCTCGGCGACCGGTGTGAGGAACCACGTCGCGCCTTCGAAAAGCTCCGCGGAGGCGTGGGCCGGCCCCCGCGCTTCCGATCCGCACACCGGATGACCACCGATGTAGCGAGCGCGATCCTCCACCCGCTCACACAGCCGTCCCTTCGTGGAGCCGACGTCGGTGACTGTTGCCCCGTCACTCGCAGCAAGAACCGCGTCGACTTCCCCACCCAGCGTCGCCACGGGGGTGGCAACAACCGCGAGCTCTGCGTCCTCCACAGCCGCGACCAGGCTCCCAACGGGCTCGACCGCCCCGCGCTCGCCGGCCACAGCGAGCGCCTCGGGATCGGCGTCGTAGCCGACGACCTGCCGGACGCCTGCGCGCCTTGCGGCGAGACCGACGGACGCGCCAATCAGGCCGGTGCCGACGATCGCAAGCCGGCGGAGCGCCACTTCAAGCGTCGAGGGTGTCGACCGGGCCGCGCTGGCGCATGAGCTCCGCCACGCGGAAGGCAAGGTCGAGCGATTGCCGCGCGTTCAGGCGCGGGTCGCAGAGCGTCATGTACCGAGACGAGAGCTGCTCCTCGAGCACTGCCTCGGAACCGCCGAGGCACTCGGTCACGTCCTCGCCGGTGAACTCGATATGGACGCCTCCCGGCCAGACGCGCTCCCGCCGACAGGCTGCGAAGAAGCCTTCGATCTCGGCCATGATCGCGTCGAAGCGCCGGGTCTTCACGCCCGAGTCCGTCTTGAAAACGTTCGCGTGCATCGGGTCGCACGCCCAGACAACCGGATGCTCGGCCTCCCGAACAGCTCGCAGGAGCGGCGGCAGGAGCTCGAAGACCTTTTCCGAGCCCATCCGTGCGACGAGCGTCAGCCGCCCGGGAACGCGTCCGGGATTGAGCCGCTCGCAGAGCTCGAGCACGTCGTCCGCACTGGCCGTCGGCCCGATCTTCACGCCGAGCGGGTTATGGACACCCGAGAAGAATTCGACTTGGGCACCGCGCGGATCGCGCGTGCGCTCGCCGATCCAGAGCATGTGCCCCGAGCAGCAGTACCAGTCGCCGGTCGTCGAGTCGCGGCGCGTCAACGCCTCCTCGTAGTCCAACACCAACCCCTCGTGGCTGGTCCAGACGTCTACTTGGTGGAGCTTGGGCTCGGCGGCGACGTCGATCCCGCAGGCGGCCATGAAGCGCAAAGCCCGTTCGATTTCGGTAGCGAGCTGCTCGTACCGACGGCCCTCAGGCGATGACGCAACGAACTCCTGGTTCCACTCGTGTACCCGGGTGAGGTCGGCGAAGCCGCCCTTCGTGAACGCGCGCATGAGGTTGAGCGTCGACGTCGCGTGGTAGTACGCGTTCACCATCCGCTCGGGATCAGGAATGCGCGCTGCCTCCGTTGGAGCGTCGTCGTGGATCATGTGCCCGCGGAAGCTCGGTATTTCGCCATTCGGAGAGTCCTCGGTCGGCGAGGTGCGGGCCTTCGCGAACTGGCCTGCGATCCGGCCGACCTTGGTCACGGGCAGCGTGGCGCCGTAGGTAAGCACAGCCGCCATCTGAAGAAGGATCTTGAGCTTCTCGCGGATGTGGATCGCTGAGACGTCGTGGAACGACTCCGCGCAGTCGCCGGCCTGGAGCAGGAACGCACGGCCCGCGGCCACCTCGGCCAGTCGTGCCTTCAGGTTCCGAGCTTCTCCGGCGAAAACGAGCGGCGGCACACTCGCCAGCTTCTCGCGGGCAGCCTCGGCCCGTTCCTCGCTCGGCCACTCGGGCTGATGGAGCGCGGGGAACGAGCGCCACGAAGAAGGCGACCAAACGGAGCCGGAGATAGCCATCAGGGTTCTCAGTGTAGTGCTGGGATAATCAGGCCCGAACCGTGCGCATCTTTTCCGGCATCCAACCCACCGGCGCTAAGCATTTCGGGAATTACAGCGGAGGTTTTCGCCAGTACGCAGCAACGCAGGACCTCGGCGATGCCTTCTTCTGCATCGTCGACCTCCACTCGATCACGACTCCGCAGGACCCCGAGACGCTGCGCGAATCGACGCTCGACCTGGCCGCAATGCTGCTTGCGACCGGGCTGGATCCCGAGCGCTCGACCATCTTCGTGCAGAGCCATGTGCCGGCGCACACGCAGGCGGCTTGGATTGTCAGCTGCATGGCGACCTACGGCGAGTTGCGCCGGATGACGCAGTTCAAAGAAAAGGGAAAGGGGCAAGAGTCGGTCTCGGCAGGGCTCTTCACCTATCCCGCTCTCATGGCAGCAGACATCCTGCTCTACCAGACCGACAAGGTGCCGATCGGCGACGATCAGCGGCAGCATCTCGAGCTGACTCGCGACGTCGCCGAGCGCTTCAACAACCGCTACGGAGAGACGTTCAAGCTGCCAGAGGGGATCTACCCCGAGGTGGGGGCCCGCGTCATGGATCTCCAGGAGCCCGCCCGCAAGATGTCGACCACCGGCGGCACACCGCAGGGGACGATCGGCCTGCTCGATCCGCCGGACACGATCCGGCGCAAGGTTCGGTCCGCAGTCACCGATTCGGGACGTGAGGTCGTCCGCGCGGAGGACAAGCCGGGCGTCACGAACCTGATCGAGATCATGTCGGTGGCGACCGGCGCGACGCCGGACGAGATCGAGTCGCGCTACAACGCGGGCGGCTACGGCGAGTTCAAAGGCGACGTCGCGGAAGCCGTTGTCGCGCTCCTCGACCCGATCCGATTGCGATACGGCGAACTGCGCGGCAATCCGGAGCAGCTCAGGGCGATTCTGGCCAGAGGCGCGGCCAAGGCGAGCGAGATCGCCGAGGAAACGCTCAAGCTCGCCTACGACCGTGTCGGTTTCGTTCTTCCGTAGCGCGGCGCCTGCCTATGGCCCCGCGGACGGGACCTACCGTGCGGTCGCGGCCCCGCTCTGGCGCCGCATCGCGGGCGCGTCTCTGGACTGGCCGCTCGTATTCGTCCTCTTCATCCTCGCCAGCTATCCGCTCGGGATGATCCAGACGCTCGGCAACGAGCTAAATGGCGCCGCGCACGACGTGATCTACTGGCTGACGCAGGCTCTAGGCCTGAGCGTGATCGTCGCGTACTTCGCGTGGTTCAACGCGAGCGGCGCGACGCTAGGGATGCGCGCCCTCGATGTGCATCTGTTTTCATATCCGACCGGCCGCGAGCCGCAGCTCGTCCAAGCGGGGCTGCGGGCCCTCCTGTCGCTTGGCTTCTTTCTCGCATCAATCGACGCATACGGGCTCTCCGCCGGCGCGAACAGGCACGGTGGACTCACGGACGCACAGGCGCATTGGCGGTTGGCAGCGATCGCCGGCGTAATACTCGCCGTCGTAGGCGGCCTCTGGAAGCTGGTCGATCGCGAAGGCCGGACGCTCTGGGACCGGCTCTTCGGTCTCGTCGTCGTGGAGGAAGTCGTTCCGACGTCGATGCCCGACCGGCTATGGAGCCCTTGGGGAACGTAGGAGCTCGACCTCCTCGGGTGTGAGCTCTCGCCACTCGCCGGGCGCGAGCCCGTCGAGCGTGAGACCTGCATAGCGGCTGCGATGCAGGCGCCGAACCGCGTGGCCTACCGCCTCGAGCATCCTCTTCACTTGATGCTTACGGCCCTCGTGGATGGTGAGCTCGAGACGTGACGGGCCGAGCCGGCGAACCTGCGCCGGCGACGTCATACCGTCCTCCAGCTCAACTCCTTGCTCCAGCCGGGAAAGCGCCGTGGAGCTCGGCTCGCCCTCCACGTCGACCTCGTAGACCTTGTCCACCTCGTAGCGCGGATGCATGAGCCGGTGCGCGAGGGGCCCATCGTTCGTCAGCACGAGCGCCCCGGTGGTGTCCGCGTCGAGCCGCCCCACCGGCACCACACGTTGTGCGTGCTGAACGAGGTCGACGACCGTCGGGCGCCCGTGCGGATCACGCGCGGTCGTGACAACACCGGCGGGCTTGTGCAGGAGAACGTACG
The DNA here is from genome assembly GCA_036506175.1 of Gaiellaceae bacterium. Classification (GTDB taxonomy): domain Bacteria; phylum Actinomycetota; class Thermoleophilia; order Gaiellales; family Gaiellaceae; genus JAIBJP01. Next base: position 16,159 of record DASXSE010000023.1, on the reverse strand, counting down.
CAAGCGGTTCGGGGTCCAGTCGCTGCCCGTCCAACTCGACAAGGTCGTTCGGACCCACGAACGTGGCCAGTCCCGCGTCTTCGCCGTTCACTCGCACCCGCCCGGACCGGATCAGGTCCTCGGCCCCGCGCCGCGAGGCGACTCCTGCCCGCGCGAGGTAGGCGTTCAGGCGCATGACGGACGATTGTGCCTCTCGGCGCGAACGCTTAGGGTCGCCATGTTCTACGGAGAGGAGATGCGTATGAAGCGGTTACTCGTTCTTCCCGCGGTTGTCGCGCTCGGCGTCCTCACGTTTGCGGTCGTGGGCGGGGACGCCAGAACGACCGGCTCGGGGGGGAAGGCCATCCACGTGATCGAGCACGCGACCACCGACACGACGACGGACACCGGCCCCGGCGGAGATTCGTCCGGCGACATCCTTACCTTCGCCAACGAGGTCTTCAACGCGGCCGACACGACCAAGGTCGGTACCGACCAGGGCTACTGCATCCGGATCGTGGCGCCCGTGCCGGGCTCGTACGAGTGCAACTGGACGACGTTCCTGCCCAAGGGTCAGATCACCGTCGAAGGCCCGTTCTTCGACACGTCCGACAGCGTCGTGGCGATCACAGGCGGAACGGGCGCGTACCGCAACGCGCGCGGCCAGATGGAGCTGAAGTCGCGCAACGGCGGCACGGAGTTCGACTTCATCTTCCACGTCATCGGCTGACCGACCTCTGACACGATCGGGGCCGGGTTCATCCGGCCCCGATCTCGGTCATCATCCTGCCGTGCCCACGTACATCTCGCTCATGAACTGGACGTCGCAGGGGATCGGCGGACTGCCGGCCTGGCGCGACCGGGTTGAGGAGAGCGAGCGCGTCATCGCCGAACGAGGCGGCAAGCTCATCGACATCTACGTGACGCTGGGTCGCTACGACGTCGTCGAGATCTTCGAGGCGCCCGACGACGAGACGGCCTACGCAACGCTGCTCGACCTCGCCAGGCACGGAAACGTCCGCACCGAGACGCTCCGTGCGTTCACGCGGGACGAGGCTGAAGGAATCGTAAGAGACGCCTAGGCGCCGCGGCGGCCCGCGACTTCTTCCAACCGAGTGCGAAGCGCTTCCGAGCCCTCGGCGAGGTCGTCCAGCCGCGGTAACTCAGAAAGGCCGGAGAGGCCGAAAACGCGCTCGAAGAGCGGCGTCGCGCGGTAGCGCACGGCTCCACCCTCCTGCTCACGTCCGGCTTCCGCGATGAGGCCGCGCTCGACAAGCCCTGCGACCGCCGAATCGGCCGCAACCCCGCGAATGCGCGCGATCTCGGGACGAGAGACTGGCCCCAGATAGGCGACGACGGCCAGCGTTTCGAGCGCAGCGTGCGAGAGGCCGCGTTGCACGGGCCGCTCGACGAGGCGAGCGCACGCCTCTGCTGCCTCGCGGGCAGCGCGGAACGCGTAGCCGCCGGCAACATGCTCGAGGACGATCCCGCTGCGACCCTCGCGATAACGCGTGGCGAGGAGTCCGAGCGCGGTCTCGACCCGTTCGGCATCGTCCTCCGTCGCGGCAGCAAGCTCCTCCACGGTCAGCGGGCTCGGGGCGATCACGAGCAGCGCCTCGATCGTCCTCGCGAGGCGGTCGACAGGGTTCTCGACGAGGCGGAGAGTCCCGGTCATGACGGAGCCTCGTCGCTGGGGCGCGCAGGGGCGCGCGAGGCCAGGACGCAGGGAGTGTTCGTATTGTCTGTAGTACGGACGCGACCGAGGACGCCCCATCGCGTGTTCCGGCGCGGTCCAGCGGCACAGGTCTTCGTTGTGGCCGGGGCTCTTAAGCTCATGCGGCCGCGCTCCAAACCGTGATCTCCTCGAAGGGCGCCGCCTGACCGAGCTTGACCTCGCCCCCCTTGCGCAGCTCGAGCAGGGCGAGAAACGCGACCGCCTGCTCGACGCGCGAAAGCGACCTCACCTCATGGTCGAAGACGAAGCGCCGCCGCCGTTGGAGAACCGCTCGAAAGCGCTCCAGGAAGAGCGAAACCGGCGGCAAGCGGAGCGCGAGATGCCTCAGGGACGGCTCCGGCGGCTCGGCGGCGAGAGCACGCAATGCCGAGGCGAGCGCCGCCGGATCCTGCGGACGAATCGGCCGCTGGACGACCGGTGCAAGCGGCGCCGGACCGAGGCGGAAATACCGATCGGACTCCTCCGCCAGCCGCTCCTCGAGCCACTCTGAAGCGGCTTTGAAGCGCCGGTAGAGCGCAAGCCGCTCGGCCAGCTCGCAGGCTGCGTCTTCCGGATCGAGCTCTTCGAACGGCGACTCGTCTTCGTCCGGGAAGAGTGCCCGCGCCTTCAGCTCGAGCAGCGCGGCGATGAGGACGAGGAACTCGCCACACGCTTCTAGATCCGCGCCATCCCGCTCGGCGAGTCGCTCCACGAAGGCCATGACGACGCCGGCGACCTCGACGTCCGCCAGCTCGAGCTCGTCTTTGAGGACGAGCGTCAGGAGGAGGTCGAAGGGCCCCTCGAATGCGTCCAGGTCGAGATCGAGGTCGCGAACGGCGACGGTCGTCATCGCGCGAAACCCTAGCCCTAGCGGCGGACGCGGCCTTTCGGGAGAGCCATCGCCGGGCCCTTTGGCGCCTCGGTGACCTTGCGCGGCCGCCGCGGCTCGCCGCTGCGCCTCTGCGACCACCAGAACACAACGAGCGAGAAGACGAACAGGACGACGGAGACGTAGAAGTTCAGGCGCATCCCGAAGTACTTGTGCGATGGGTCGATCCGAAGCGTCTCCTCGAACGCGCGAAACGCCGTGTACCAAGCCACGTAGAGCGCGAACAACCCCGGCGGCCGGATGCGAAAGCGCCGATCGATGAGCAGCAACACACCCACTCCGAGGAAGTTCCAGAGCGACTCGTAGAGGAACGTCGGGTGGAAGGTGTCTGAGTTGACGTACTGCGCCGGCCGGTTCTGGATGTCGATCTCGAGCCCCCAGGGCAGGTTCGTCGGCTTCCCGAAGAGCTCCTGGTTGAAGTAGTTGCCCCAGCGTCCGATCGCCTGTGCGAGGAGCAAGCCGGGCGCGACCGCGTCCATGAACGAGTAGACGGAATTGCCGGAGCGTTTGACCACGATCGCCCCGACGAGGACACCGCCGGCGATGCCTCCCCACACGCCCAGCCCGCCTCTCCAGATCTCGAAGACGCCTTGCCATTTGGGCTCCGGCACCTCGCTCCAGCTCGTGATCACGTGGTAGAGCCGTGCGCCGACGATTCCGCCGGCCACGCCCCACATCGCGACGCGGAAGACGAGATCCCAGTCGCCGCCACGGCGCGTCCAGCGAACGCCGGTGAGCCACACCGCCGCGAGGATCCCCAAGAGGAGCATGACCCCGTACGCGTGCAGCGCAACGCCGCCGACGTGGACCTCGCCGCTCGACGGGCTCGGAATCGACGCGACGAAGGCCACGCCACAAGTCTGCAGGACGCGGCGGCGCTCACGCCTGCCCAACCGCCCTGACGCTTGCCTGAACCGCCGCCAGACGGCTGCGGTTGACATGTGACTAAATAGTCACATATAGTCCTTCCCCATGGACGAGGTGTTCAGAGCTCTCGGCAGTCCGACGAGGCGTGCGATCCTCGATGAGCTGTTCCGCGAGGACGGGCAGACCCTCGGCGCCCTCGACGCGCGCTTCGCGATGACGCGCTTCGGCGTCATGAGGCATCTGAAGCAGCTCGAGGAGGCGGGCCTGATCGTCACCAAAAGACGAGGCCGAGAGAAGCTCCACTACCTGAACCCGGTCCCGATCAGGCTCGTCCACGACCGCTGGGTGAGCAAATACGCCGAGCCCTGGGCCTCCACGCTCAGCGAGCTCAAGACCCGACTGGAGGGGAACATGGAGAAGGTCTTCGAGATCTACATCAAGACGACGCCCGAGCAGCTCTGGGAGGCGATCACCGATCCCGAGATGCGCGCGAAGTACTCGTTCGGCGTCGGCGTGCAATCAGACTGGACGGCCGGTTCGAGCTACACGGCGGTCCACCCGAGCGCCGGGGGCCCGATCTCCGAAGGCGAGAACCTCGAGGTCGATCCGCCGCATCGGCTCGTGCAGAGCTTTCGGGCGCTCTGGAGTGACGACGTCAAGGCCGAAGGAACCTCGCGCGTAACCTGGGAGATCGACCCGATCGGCGACGACTCCTGCCGCCTGCGGGTCACCCACGACCAGCTGCGCGAGGACGCGAACGACGAGCTGTACGGCGGTTGGCCGATGATCTTGTCCGGTCTGAAGACGCTGCTCGAGACCGGCGAGCTCCTCACCACGCCGGGCTCCCTTATGTACGCAACGAGCTAGAGAAGGATCTGAACCGCAGTGTCCATGGGACAACCGCGCCGCAGGAGATCCATCGCGAGATGGAGATCCACGTAGGTGCGCTCTGCGAGCGTGCGCGCCGTGGCCGGCTCGTAGCCGACTCGCTCGAGCTCTTCCTCGCGCCAGACGAGGACGCGCTCGGCCTCAGCGTCGAAATCAAGCTCTAGATCCGCAGCGATCATGTACGTAGATTCGGTCACGGCGCAGGCGCGGTTGTCCCCCATCTGGTTGATTTTTGAGCCCGTCAGCGCAGCGACCGGGCGATCTCGAGCGCTTCTGACCGATTTATGTCCGCTTCCAGCCGGAGCGTCAGGGCGCCGCGTTCCCAGACGAGCGTGTTGCCCGCCAGACGCACGATTTCTTGCCGAAACTCGCCGTTCTTGTCCCAGTAGACGAACTCGTGCGGTTTCCCCGACAGCCAGTAGCCTGGCCCGCCCGCGACGTCGACCGGCTCGATCTTCGTGCCGGCGGCGACCTTCTTGAAGATCACGTCCGTGACAGTGCCCTGGAACTCGGTCAGGAGGGCGCGGGGATGCTCGGGCGTCCCGTACACGAAGGAGACCATTCCGCCCGGAGGCGACTCCTGGAAGTAGATCCCGTCCGGATCGCCGAGACTCTCGGGGACGACGACCTCGAAATCGGCCCGCTGGCGCGCCTCGTCGAGCGTGACCCGCTCCCCGAGGAAGAGCTTGTTGAAGTCGCGCTGGAGCGGAACCGTCGGCATCTCATTCACGCGCTCGATCGTCACGCCTCGCAAATGGAAGAAGCGCAGGATCGACCCACGCGTCTGCGGCACAGCCATGAGCGCTCCGATCGCGACCGCCACGACAGCCAAGGCGATCACGAGCGTGCGCCGGTTGAACAGCGGAAGCCGAGGCGCGCGACCCTCAGTAAGCCGTTCGCGAACTCCCGAGCCGAGGTCCGGCGTGGGCGGGAACTCGATCGTGCTACCGAGGTCGCGAAGTGCGAGCTCGAGCTCAGGCATACGCTTTCTCCCCAATTTCGGCGCGCAGCCGCTCGAGTGCGCGCGAGAGCCTCGACTTGACAGTGCCGCGCTTCCAATCGAGCACGGCGGCGGTCTCCTCCTCGGACAGCTCGAGGAAGTAACGACAGGTGATTACCAGGCGGTCCTCTTCTCTCAAGTTGTTCACCGCCGCTAGCAGCGCCTCACGTTGCTCGCGGCTCTCGATGGCCGCCTCGGGGGAGGGGGCCGCCTCCCCCGAGGGAGCGTCCGCAGCCGTCCGCATGAGGAGCGCGGCCCGCCGGCCCGCGGACCTGCGGCGGTTGCGAGCTTCGTTGGCGACGATCTGGAGCACCCAGGGACGAAAGGGCGCACCGGGCCGAAAGCGGCGCAGCGCGTAAAAGGCCTTCACGAATCCCTCCTGGGCCGCATCCTCGGCCTCGGCGGCGTTTCCGACGATGACGTAGGCGGTGCGGAACGCAATCCCCTGGTATGCGTGCACGAGGTCTCCATAGGCGGCCTGATCGCCCCTTTTCGCTCGTTCGACGAGCTCTGACTCCTGTAGTGGACGGCCCTCCACCGCTCCCTTCTACACCTTTGGGACGACCGGGGTTCCCTGTTAGGCTCGCCCCGACCCGTCTCGACCCGGAGGTTTCCGTCATGCGCTCGCGTCCGCTTCCGTTCTTCCTAGCCGCCGCGATCGGAGGAGCGGCGCTTGCCTACTACTACGATCCGCAGCAGGGCCGCCGGAGACGCCATGTCACGCGGGACAGGCTGCGCTCATTCGCGCGCCATGCCGGCAGGCGCGGACGAAAGGTCGCCCATCACGTGTCTTCGGACGCGCGCGGCTATGTCGAGCGCGCGAAGCACTCGCGCGGCATGGTCGAGGAGCTCGACGATCAGACGCTGGTCGACAAGGTCGAGTCGATCGTCTTCAGGCATCGGGACGTGCCGAAGGGTCAGATCAACGTCAACGCCGAGAACGGTGTCGTCTTCCTCCGCGGCGAGGTCGCACGCCCTGAGCTCGTGCAAGCGCTCGAGGTGCGCGTGAGCAAGGTCCGCGGCGTGAAGGGCGTCGAGAACCTCCTCCACATCCCCGGCGAGGCGCCCGCATTTAAGCGCTGAAAAGCCGCAAAACCGGGTGAAATAGCGCCTTTCTTGGTGTTAGGCCGCCGCGTGAACGGGTAGTTAGAAGGTGGCTCGCGCCCTTCTAACCGATTGCGGGCCGCGAAAGGGGTTTTAGATGGAACGCATTGACAGAACGACTATGGATCCGTGGACCTACGGCGACGTAGAGACCATCGGCGTCGACGTCACCAAGGGCGTCGACCTGACCGGCTTCGGCGTCGAGGCCATGGACGGCAGCATCGGCAAGATCGACGAGGCGACGTATGAGACGTCGCGAAGCTACGTGGTCGTCGACACCGGCCCGTGGATCTTCGGCAAGAAGGTCCTCCTTCCCGCGGGCGTCATCCAGCGGGTCGATCTCGATACGGAGTCGGTCTTCGTAAACCGGACGAAGGATCAGATCAAGAACGCGCCCGAGTTCGACGAGGCCACCTACCGCGACGATGCCTATCGGACGCAGGTGGGCGACTACTACACAGGCGCTGGTCGGACGACCGACGTCCGCTAGAGCCAAGCGACAAGAGGTTAAACCGAGGAGGGCGGCTGAAGCCGCCCTCCTTTCTTTCTATCCGGCTGGGGCTATGCGGATTGCGATGCGGAAGGCGGGCGGCGTAGTGAGCGTGCCGCCGTAGATGGAGTACATCCCCGATCCCGACGTGATCCCAAGCGCGCTCGCACTCAGGCCGGGCCATGCCTTCGACCCCCGAGCAGGAGCGTGAACAGAAGGCATGCACCGAGAAAGCTTGCGACCACCCCGAGGATGGCCCACCAATCGCGACCGGGCGCGATATACGGCAAGAAGTGAGGCGACGAATCGCCGCTCGGGATCCCGCCTCCGCTTGGAGGCTCGTGCTGAGCGGCGACCGCTTCGGACGCGGAGCGTCCACCAGCGGTCGCCGAGAGCACCTCTCCCGCGGCCACCCGCGCTGTTCTGAACGACTGCGCGGCTGTGGCGCCGCCGGCTGTCGGAGCGCCGATGACTTCGATGAGGAACTGCAAGCGACGGACTGCCGAGCGCTCACTCGGCGTTAGGCCACCTCTTTCGAGGCGGCTGATCTCCGCACGGATGAGCCTCAATAATCGTGCTCGGAACTCCGGCGACGCAGACGCGAGGAGAGCTTTCAGCCGGGCGAGGTTCGCGCGGACATGGTGCCCGAGCTCGATTCGCTCGAGCAGGAGCTCATAGCGCCGGGGGAGGCGGTCGAAGCGCGTGCGGGGCGAGCCCGGGTTGGAAGCGCTCGCTCTCCGCTTGGGCTGTGCCGACGAACCGCCGTCGCTCGAAGACTGTGTCCCAGAACCGGTGAGTGAGCTCGTCACTTGTGCAAGCGAGCCGCTGGACGTTGCTGCCGACGTCCCTGCCGTGGCGCCGGTCGCAGTCCCGGCGAGATCGGAAACAACCGTCGTCTGCCCTACGACAGTGGAGACTGCAGACGTGATCGTATCGATGGGATCCACCGTCCCGGCGATGGCTGCACCACTCGTGATCCCGCCTAGCAGGAGCGCCGTGCACAGGAGTGCCCGGACCGCAGGAAGCCGCATCACCCCCCTCATTCCCAGCGCGGGTCCGAGGCAAACCCCCTGCTAAATCACGAAATTGCGGCCTCTCCGAGGAGCGATTTGACCTCGGCGAAGAAATCAGGCTCAGGCCGAACGCGATACTCCGGCCCGAAGGCGAGCATGAGCGGGCCGGTCGAGGTCTCGATTGCGGCGACGACGCTCATCTCTCCCGGATAGTCGCGCAGCAGGGTGGCCAGGTCGCGGACGAGGCCAGCCGGGGCCCTGCGCGCATCGAGCTTCAGCCGCACCTCGGTGCGTTCGGGCATGGACTCGAACGGGGCCACTTCCATCGCGATCAGTTTCGTCTCACCTTCTTTGTGGTCGATCCGGCCCTTGACGATGAGGATGCGGTCCGGCTCGAGCAGGTCGCGCGCCGCTCCGTAGACCGAGTTGAAGACGATCGCCTCGACGGAGCCGGAGACGTCGTCGAGCCGCATGAAGACCATGGGCTCGCCCTTCTTCGTCGTCGTCTGGCGGAGAGCGCCGACGATGCCGCCGACGGTGACGACGTCGCCGTCGCGCCGACGCTCGAGCTCGACGATCTGCGCGTCGGTCTTCCGGCGCAGCGCCTCCCGGATTCCGGACAGCGGATGTTCGGAGACGTAGACGCCGAGAGACTCCTTCTCGAGTGAGAGAAGCGCGCCCTTCTCGAACTCTTCGGTCGAGATCGTCGGATGATGGCGCGGCTGCGCGCTCGTCTCGTCTCCGAGATCGAAGATCGAGCTCTGGCCGACGAGCCGGTCGCCCTGGTGCTGGGCCCCCCAGCTGAGGACGACGTCCAGCGCCCGCCCTTCTTCGTCGAGCAGGCCCTTCCTGGAAACGCCGGTCGAAGCGAGCGCCCCGCATTTCACCAGAGCCTCGAGAGCGCGCCTGTTCACCGCTTGCAGGTCGACCCGCTCGACAAAGTCCCAGATGGAGGAGTAAGGCCCATCCGTTTCCCGCGCCGCGACGATCGAACGCGCCGCGCTCTCCCCCACGTTCTTGACCGCGTTCAGGCCGAAGCGGATCTTGCCCTCGATCACCGCGAAGTCGACCTGCGACTCGTTCACGTCGGGCGGCTCGACCTCGATGCCCATCTCCTCGCACGCAGCGACGTAGAAGGGCACGCGATCCTTTGTGCTCATGACGGAGGAGATCAGCGCCGCCATGTACTCGGCCGGGTAGTGCGCCTTGAGGTACGCGGTCCGGTACGCGATCAGCGCGTAACAGGCGGCATGCGACTTGTTGAAGGAGTAGTCCTGCGCCTGCTCCATGTCCTTCCAGAGCTGGTTCGCCACCGCGGGCGTGACGTTGTTCGCGGCGCAACCCTCCAGGAACTTATCCTTGAGGGAGGCCATCAGCGAATGGATCTTCTTGCCGATCGCCTTGCGGAGGTCGTCCGCCTCTGCCGGTGAGAAGCCGGCCAGCTGCTTGGCGATCTCCATGTACTGCTCCTGGTAGATGCAAATGCCGTACGTGGGCCCGGTAATCGGCTCCAGGCGCGGGTCGGCGTACTGGGGCTGCTCGAGACCCGCCTTGCGCTTCCCGTAGACGGGGATGTAGCCCATCGGGCCGGGTCGATAGAGCGCGACGAGCGCGATCAGGTCCTCAAACTGGGTCGGCTTCACCTGGCGGAGGGCCTCGCGCATGCCCGAGCCCTCGAACTGGAAGACGCCGACCGAGTCGCCGCGCGCGAGCATCTCGTACGTCTTCGCATCGTCGAGCGGGACGTTCGCGATGTCGATTCCCGTTAGCTCCTCCGCCTTGTCGATGACGTCAAGGTTGCGGAGGCCGAGGAAATCGATCTTCAGCAGGCCGAGTGCTTCGACGTCGCCCATGGCGAACTGAGTGACAACCTCTTGATCGGCCCCCTTTTGCTGCAGCGGCACGTAGTCCGTGAGCGGGCGGTCGCCGATGACGACGCCGGCGGCATGAATCGAGTCTTGACGCACCAGGCCCTCGAGAGGCCGCGCGAGATCGACGATCTGGCGTGCGATCTCGTCCTCGTCGTAGGCCTTCTTCAGCTCGGCACCCGGCTTCATGCAGTCGTCGAGGTAGACCTTCGGGCCCTCCGGGATCAGCTTCGCGATCCGGTCGACGGTTCCGTACGGGATGTCCAAGACGCGGCCCGCGTCGCGTACGGCGGCGCGCGCCATCATCGTCCCGAAGGTGATGATCTGCGCCACGCGGTCGCGCCCGTACTTGTCGGCGACGTAATTGATCACCTGGTCGCGCCCGTGGACCGAGAAGTCGAGATCCATGTCCGGCATCGACTTGCGGCCGGGATTGAGGAAGCGCTCGAAAAGGAGTCCGTAGCGCATCGGGTCGACGTCGGTGATCTCGAGGCAGTAGGCGGCGAGTGAGCCCGCGGCGCTGCCCCGGCCGGGCCCGACGCCGATTCCGTTCCGTTTCGCGAAGGCGATGAAGTCCCAGACGATCAGGAAGTAGTCCGCGAAGCCCATCTCCTTGATCGTCTTCAGCTCGAACTTGAGCCGCTCGTTCAGCTCAGGAGTGACCTTGTCGTATCGCTTTTCCAGGCCTTTCTCGCACAACTCGACGAGGAAGTCGAATGCGTCGCGATCGTTCGGCGTCGGGAACTTCGGCAGCAGGATGCGCCCGAGCTCCATCGTCACCGCGCAGCGCTCGGCGAGCTCGAGCGTGTTCCGGAGCGCCTCGGGATACGCGGCGAAATCGTTCGCCATCTCCTGGCCGGTCTTGAAATAGAACTGGTCGGTGTCGAACTTCCAGCGGCTCGGGTTCTGGAGCGAGTCGCCGGACTGGATGCACAGGAGAGCCTCGTGTGCGCGCGCGTCCTCGTGGCGGAGGTAATGGACGTCGCCGGTCGCGACGAGGGGCAAGCCGGTCGTCTTGCCGATCTCCGCGAGCGTCGCGTTGATGCCCTTCTGGACTTCGAGCCCCGCGTCCTGAATCTCGATGAACGTGTTCTCGGGGCCGAAGATGTCGCGCAGGCGGGCGAGCTCCGTTTCGGCTTCGGCGCGGTTGCCGTTCTCGAGGGCCTTGCTGACCCGGCCGGAGAGGCACCCGGAAAGCGCGATCAGGCCCTGAGAGCGCTCGGCCAGGAGCTCCCAGTCGACGCGCGGCTTGTAGTAGTACCCCTCGAGATAGCCCGCGGACGCGAGCTTGATGAGGTTGGCGTAGCCCTCGTTGGACTCAGCCAGAAGCGTCAGGTGGTTGTAGCCCTTAAGCTGCGCGCGCCGGTCGTCGCAGACGTAGACCTCGCAGCCGATGATCGGCTTGATTCCTTGGTTCCCGGCCTCGCGGTAGAGCTCTACGGCACCGGCGAGCGAGCCGTGGTCGGTGAGAGCGACAGCCGGCATCTCGAGCTCGGCCGCTCGCGCGGCGAGGTCGGGAATCCGGCAAGCCCCGTCGAGGATCGAGTACTCGGAGTGGACGTGGAGGTGGACGAACGGCGCCTGAGGGCTCTTCGACACGGGCGCCCCATCCTAGCTCCGCGGTCCGACGGTTCCGGACTGCGCGGAGCAAGCTGGTCGTCCAGTAAACGGAGAGCGCCTAGAGCGAGAGTCGCTCGACCCCGAGGACGTGCGTGAAGTCGTCCTCGAGCTCGCGAATCGCTTCTGCGACAGCGGCGGCGAAGTCATCAGCTTCGATCTCGCACTCGACTTCCGGATCCTTCGCGTGACGCGTGTTGAACGCGTCGTCCTCGAGGATGTGCGGCGGAAGCCGGTCGAGATAACAGACGAAGCGGAAGGTCTCGCGGTGGACACGGCCCACCACGCCGTTGCGGCGTTTCCGTCCAAGCAAATTGCCGGTGAGTACCCCCACGGACGGACTGTAGGACGGCTTTTCCCAGTGCCCTCCCCCGACCGGGGTATCCTTAAGCGCGCATGGCAACAAAGGAAGAGAAGATCGAGATGGAGGGCGAGGTCGTCGAGGCCTTCCCGAACGGCATGTTCAAGATCAAGCTCGACGAAGGGCACGAGGTGCTCGGCTACACCGCAGGCAAGATGCGCCGTTTCCGCATCAAGATCTTCCCCGGCGACCGCGTGAAGGTGGAGGTCTCTCCCTACGACCTTTCCCGCGGCCGCATCGTCTATCGCTACCGCTAGTTCGGCATCCCCGGCGTCGGGTCGCCTTCGCTGAAGTCGGTCCCGTTGTCGTTCGTGTCGTGCCCGTCCGGGTGACGCGCGTCTGACCGTCCAGGCGCCGCAGTCGTTGCCGGCGCGGCGGCAACTGTGCCTTCGATGAACGCGTTGGTCCCTGTTCCCCACGCCACCGAGTCGACAAGGAGCCCCGACGCATCGCGGAGACCCAACCCGCCGCCGGCCGCCGAAGGGCTGATGTTGAACGTGCGGTCAGCCGGGTGTGCGCCTGCGTATCCTGCGCCGCCGAGGAGGAAGAAGGCGCCGGAGGCCAGGGTCGTCCCTGCCGGCAGGGTGCCCAGTGAGGCATCGTTCGTTCCCGTGGCCGAGCGGTACACGAGCTTGTAGCCCGAGAGATCGACGGCCTGCGGCCCGGCGTTGACCAACTCCACGAACTCGTCGGTCGGCGCACCTGTCGTTCCTGTCGAGAACTCGTTGATGCGAATCGTCGACGCCACGGGCGGCACGACGCAACGGAGGTGCGCCTCGCCCGAGGCTTCGTATTCGATCGCGATCGTCCCGCTGTTCGTCCCTGTGTTGCACGCGACCCCACTGAGCGCCTCGAAGGACTCCAGGCTCGCTCCCGGCTCACCCTGCGGCCCCGGCGGCCCCTGCGGCCCTTGCGGTCCCCTCACGTTCCAGTTCAGCGCCCGCTCGCCGACACGACAGTGCGCCGTGCTCTTAATGACGCGCAAGAGACCGGTGCGTGTATTTCGGCAGCCGTGAATCACGCCGTTGCGGTCCGGGATCGCAGCCAAAGCGACCCCGGCGCCGACTGCGAGCAAAAACAAGGCAACAACGAGTTTTCGTGCCATGCACGGGTGATAGCGCGCACCGGCACCCGCCTCTAGACCGTGCGCGGCCTTCGATTCACTTCTGACGCAAAGGCGCTACAAGCGAGTCGGCGGCCGACGGACGGTCGGCCCGGCGGCGGACGAGGTACCACGCCTCGATCTCGCCCTTCCCCTTGACCGCGATCGGGCCCCGCGGCTCGCACTCGAACTCGTCGGCGAGCAGTTCGTAGGTCGCGCGCGTGATCTGGATCCTCCCCGGCGTCCCGTGGGACTCCATGCGACTGGCCGTATTCACGGCGTCCCCCCAGAGGTCGTAGAGGAAGCGCTTGCGGCCGATCACGCCGGCCACGACCGGGCCTGAATTGATGCCGACCCGCAGCTCGAGGCCGAGGTGGCCGACCTCGTCGTTCGAGCGCATCGTCTCGAGCATGTCGAGTGCCATGAGCGCGAGCGCGGGAGCGTGGTCGGGACGAGGTGTCGGAACGCCCGCGGCGACCATGTAGCAGTCACCGATGGTCTTGATCTTCTCGAGGCCGTACCGCTCCGCGAGCTCATCGAAATGACTGAAGAGGTGATCCAGGTAGCCGACCACGTCTGCCGGCTCAAGCTGCTCCGACCAAGGTGTGAAGTCGACCACGTCGGCGAAGAGGATCGAGGCGGACACGAACTGATCGGCGATCGGCTGGGTCTGCGCCTTCAGCTTGTCGGCGATAGAGCTCGGCAGGATGTTGAGCAGGAGGTTTTCGGCCTTGGCCTGTTCCACTCGAAGGGCTGCCAGCGCTGCGCTCCGCTGACTGGCGAAAACGGCGAGCAGGGTGAAGACGAGAGCCCCGCCAACCACGATGTTCAGCGCCAGCATCGTGGTCGTGAACCAGCGGGGGACCGGCTCCCAGACCGGGCCGATGATCTCGCCCGCGATCCCCGATCCGAGGAACACGACTACCCACGCCAGGTACCACCGAACCGCCGAACGGACGTCGTTGAACACGAGCGCCGCGAGCGGGGCGAGAATGCCCCACAACCCCACGCCTCCCGCGGCGAGGAATCCGCCGAGGGGGATCATCGACAGCGTCGGCGCGAGCAGGATGTCGACCTGGCCGACCCGCAGCAGCCACGGGAAGTCGCGCGTGCGCGCGAACACCGCGATCGCACCGATCAGGATGCCGAAGTACACGAGGGGCACCACCCCGACCCATGATCCGAACGCGAGATACAGCGCACCCCACAACGCCGCGACGGGCAGGATCAACACCGAGATCAGGACCAGCAGCGCCTTTCGAGCACGCAGGTCCTCGTCGTCCCGGGGATCCGCGCCGACGAGCGACAGGCGTGTGGTGACGCGATGCGTCGCTGCTCCTATTCGGTTAAGGACGTGCATCGCGGAAAACGTTAATGGTGGAGCCGCCTTCGATGACTGACCCCACGGGCGCAGCATCTGCGCGAGAGCTGATCGACCGCAGTCGGTACATGACCATTGCCACAGCGGACGCTGATGGACGCCCGTGGGCGTCGCCGGTGTGGTTCGCGCACGAGCACTACACGGATTTCCTATGGGTCTCGCGACCCGACGCTCAGCACTCCCTCAACATCAAGGCACGCGCAGCCGTCGCGCTCGTTGTGTTCGACTCGAACGTCGCGCCAAGCGCCGCCGAGGCCGTCTACGTCGACGCGGTGGCTGAAGAGGTCGGCGGCGACAGCCTCGAGCACGCGATAGGGGTGTTTGCGGAGAAGTCGCTCAGAACGGGGCTGAGCGACTGGACTCCGGCCGACGTCACCGCCGAGGCACCCCATCGCTTGTATCGAGCGCAAGCGACGGCGTCGTTCGTCCTCGCCTCCAACGACCGGCGCGTCCCCGTACGCCTATGAGGCTGGGCGATGAGCGCGCCGATCGGCCGCCAGCTGCGCCTCGACGGCTTCGTGAACGTTGCCGTGGATGTGGTCGTCGCCGAGCGCAGCGACGATTCCGTCTGCCTCGAGAGTCGCGACGACTTGCGGCTTGGACCGGGCCAGGCGCAGCGTGACACCGTCGGCGCCGGCGACCTCGTGGAGCTCGGCCAGCTTTGCCGCTCCTTGGGAGTCGACGAAGTCCACGCCCTCTAGGTCGAGGACGAGCGCGTGCAATCTCGGCTCGCTCTCCTGGATGACCGCACGGACGCGGCTGTCGAGCGCCTCGGCGGTGGCGAAGAAGAGGCCGCTGTCGAGCCGCACGACCCCGATCCCCGGGAACGTCTCGTCCCCGGGATGATCGTCCAGTTCCCGGAACACCTGCGTACCGGCCTCACGGCCGAGCACCGGCATCCTCGGCGAGGTCGCAACGTAGATCAGCCACGCGAGCGACAGGGCGACTCCGACGGCAACGCCCGCGAGCACGCCCACAGAGAGCACGCCGAGGATGGCTGCGATCGCGATCCAGAAGTCGAACCGCGCAACCCGATGGAGCCGCCGTATCTCGGCGACGTCGATCATCCCGAACACGACGGCGTCGATGATCACTGCCGCGAGCACCGCCTTCGGAAGGTGCGAGAACACGGGGGCAAGCACGATCAACGTCAACAGCACGAGGCCCCCTGTGGTGAGCGACGCGACCGGAGTTCGCGCGCCCGCCGCCTCGTTCAGCGAGCTCGCCGACAGGCTCGTCGAGACGGGCATTCCCTGGAACACGCCGGCGCCGACGTTGGCCATGCCCTGCGCGACCGACTCTTGATTCACGTCGATGCGGTAGCGGTGGCGGGTCGCGAACGCCCTCGCATCACCCGCCGTCTGCGAGAAGCCGATCAGGAGCAGCGCCGCAGACGCGATGCCAATCGTCGAAAAATGGGTTCGAACGAGGTCCCAGTCGGGGAGCGCTGGACTGGGCAAGCCGCGGGGCACGTCGCCGACGAGGGCGACCCCGTGTGCGCCGAGGTCGAACAGGGACGACGCAAGGAGCCCGCCGACCACGAGCACGAGCGCTCCCGGCACGGCGGGCGCGGCAAATCTCAACCCGAGAATGACGCCGAGCGAGACGAGCCCGACGACAAGCGTCGTCCCGCTGATCTCGTCAAGGCCCTGGATCCACGTCGCGAGCTCCCGCCACGCGCTGTCGCCACTCGACGACGTCCCCGTCAGCTTCGGAAGCTCACCGATCGTCACGTCGATCGCAGCGCCCGCCAGGAACCCGGTGATCACCGCCTTCGAGAGGAACTGCGCGATCCAGCCCATCTTGAACAACGCCATGAGGAGAAAGAGGACGCCGGTGACGATCGTGATCGCCGCGACGAGCTGCGCCGCCTCCTGGCCGCCGAG
>DASXSE010000022.1:0-10779 GCA_036506175.1 Gaiellaceae bacterium | reverse complement strand
GGGAGGAACGCGGCGTTCGTCGGCTGGTTGAGCACGACGCGTAGCGGATCGTGGACGACAACGGTGAGCTCGCCGTCCGCCTCGAGGCGGAAGATCGCGTCCGGCGCCCAGCAGGAGATGAGGAGTCGCCCGGCCTCGTCATAGAGCACTCCGTCCGGAACCGTGCCCGGCATCTCGACGAGCACGCGGCGGTCCGTCAGCGAGCCGTCGGCGTCGATCGAGAGGACGCTGACCCCGGAGAGGGTGGATTCCACGACGGCGAGCTCCGTTCGGTCTGGCGAGACCGCGAGGCCGTTCGGATACGCCGAGCAACTCGAGTCCGCCACCGAGGTCTCGCCGGTTGGTGCGAGGGCGTAGATGCAGCCGTTGTTCCCGCCCCAATCGCCTGAATCCGAGTAGAGGAGCTCGCCTGAAGGCAGAAACGCAAGGTCGTTTGGGAGCACGGCCGCGCGGTCAGCCGTTCCCGCGGACACGCGTTCCACGTCGCCGGCTTCGGTGACTCGATAAACGCCTGGTTCGGTCACATCGGCGCAATAACACGCGCCATCGGGCCCGAGCGCGAATCCGTACGTGCGCCCAGGAGTGCGCCCAACGATTTCGGGAGCTCCGTCGAGCCCCCCGCGGTAGATCTGGCCGTCCTCGCCACCACACCAGACGGTTCCGTCGGCCTCGATGGCGAGGTCCTCAGGGTGGTCGAGCAGGCCGAACCACACCGGCTCGATCGCGTCGACCGGGATGAGAGGGTCCGCCAGCTCCATCTAGGAGAGCCTAGACTCGAATCGGTGGTGCAGCTCTTCGTCGCCACAGGTGACGCGGTCCTACGAGTCGCCGACGGATCTGCCGACCCGGTGCTCGAGGTCGCCGGCGCGCAATGCGTGACTGTGGACGCGCGCAACCCGGAGCGAGTTCTGGCGGGCTGTCGCAGCGGTGGGGTCTTCGAGAGCGAAGACGGCGGTACCTCGTGGCAGGACGTTGCACTCCCCGCGACCGACGTCTTCTCGGTCGCCTACAGCGCCGCCGACGGCGCCGCGTATGCGGGATGCGAGCCGAGCGCTCTCTGGGTGCGCCGCAACGGAGAATGGGATGAGCTTTCGGCCCTCACGGAGCTCCCGTCCGCCCCGACCTGGAGCTTTCCGCCGCGTCCCTGGACGTCCCACGTCCGCTGGATCGCGCCGAGTCCCCACGACGCGAACCTCATCCTCGCCGGCATCGAGCTCGGCGGCCTCATGCGGAGCGCCGACGGCGGCGCCACATGGGAGGACCACCGCCCGGGCGCCCAACGCGACGTGCACTCGCTCGCGTGGCACCCCACGGAGGCCGGGCGCGCCTACGAATCCGGCGGCGGCGGTTCCGCGTGGAGCCGCGACAACGGTGAGACGTGGGAGCCGGCCGACGACGGTCGGGACCGCCACTACACCTGGGCGCTCGCCGTCGACCCGGCCGATCCCGATTGCTGGTTCGTCTCAGCAGCTCCCGGCCCGTTCGACGCGCACGGCAGTCGACCCGCGCGGGCGGCGCTCTACCGCTGGCGCGGCGACGGCCCGTGGGAAGAGCTCGACCTCGGTCTGCCGCGCCCGCTCGAGGCGATGCCCTACGCGCTCGCCTCAACCGAGGACGGACTCGTAACCGCGCTCCGCGACGGGCGGCTCTTCGCGAGCGACGATCAGGGCGACAGCTGGCGGCCGCTCGAGGCCGAAGGCCTCACGAAGGTCGTCGCGATGGCGGCCTGAACGACCTGGAAGGAGCGGTGACTATGGAGCTTCGATGGCCAACGTGGATAGGTGTCGTCGTAGACGACCTGGAGCAACAACGGCGGTTCTACCGTGACACTCTCGGCTTTCGGGAGACCCAAGGGTCCGAAGACTGGATTCAGTTCGAAATCCCAGGTGGTGGGCAGTTCGAATTGATTCAGCGGGATTCGTCGCCCCAGTACGACTCCAAGCGCTACCAAGTGGGCTTCACGGTCGCCGATATCCACGCGGCACACGACGAGCTCGTCCGTCGGGGTGTTACGCCTGTCTCCGAGATCGAGGGAGAGGAGTCCGCGAACCTGTGGTGCTACTTTCGCGATCCTGAGGGGAACGTTTTCGAAATTACCGAGCGCTGAACAGTCGGAGTTCGGTGTAAACGAAGTTCTCGCCTAGTCCTGCTTCAGTACTCGTCGTGGCGGCGGAACCAGAGGCCCTTCTCGTTCCGCCCGAGCGGCGCCCGGTCGAGCCACGCGTACATGCCCCAGAGAGCGTCCAGACCGCGGGCGAAGGCCGAATACGTGTGGTAGACGACTCCGTCGTCTAGCGCGAACGCGCTCATTCCCGGAGCCTCGCGCGTATACGTAGCGGGGTCGGTTCCCGTCATCCCGGCGAACATCGTGAGGCCTTCGCTGGGGGACTCGAGCATCGGCAGCGTGTTGACGGGGCGAAAGTTGTATTCGACGTTTGCGGTTCGCTGGTCCTCCTCCGTGACCGAGACGTTGAAGTCGAAGTTGAAGTCGCTTCCGTGCGATGAGGCCCAGGGGAAGGTCCAGCCCATGCGGCCCTTGTAGGCCTGGAGCTTCTCGAGCGGCGCGCGGGAGACCACCCACATCGCCACGTCGTGGTGTTCGAGATGAGGGACGAAGCCGTTGAAACCGTCGGCGATCGCCGAACACGCCGGGCAGCCGGCCACGTACTCAGGCCCGAACATGAAGTGGTACATGAGCATCTGCGAGCGCCCGCCGAAGAGGTCGGCGAGCGACGCGCGGCCGTCCTCGGTGTCGAAGGTGTACTCCTTGTCGATTCGCACCCAGGGAAGCTCCTGGCGCTGCCGCGCGAGCTCGTCGCCGCGGCGCGTGTGCTCCTTTTCAGATTCGAGCAGCTCGAGTCGGGCGGCAAGCCACTCTTCCCGAGTGCCTGTCTTGTGCGGCGTCATACAGGTCTCCTCTCTTTGAGACCGGCATTATCCTCGCCCGCGTGAGAGTCCTCGTTGTAGATCCCGCCTACTCGCTCGACGAAGTGCGGGAGATTCTGGATGGGCACGTCGAGGTCGAAGCCGCGGGCGCGCCTTGGCAAGGGGACGATGTCGTTGCGCTCTTGACGGGGCCGGATTTCCCGGTCGGCGAGGAGGAGCTCGCCCAGCTTCCCGCGCTGAAGGTGGTTGCCACGTGCAGCGTCGGCTACGACCACCTGGATCTGGAGGCCGCTGCGGCGCGGGACGTCTGGGTCTGCAACGTCCCTGACTACTGCGTCGAGGAGATGGCCGACAGCTCGCTCGCGCTTCTCCTCACGCTGCTCCGCGGAGTCGTGACGCTGGATCGCAGCGTTCGGGAAGGCAAGTGGGATCACAAGGTCGCGGGCCCGCTGCACACCTTCCGCGGGACGAAGTTGGCGGTGATCGGCCTTGGTCGCATCGGCCGTGCGGTCACCGAGAGGGCGCTTGCGCTCGGCTTCGAGGTGTGGGGCGTCGATCCACATGTCTCGATCGAGCTCGACGGTGTTCGCGGAGCGACGTTGGTGGAGGCCCTGGAGACCTGCAATGCGTTCTCGCTCCACGCGCTCCTGACTCCGGAGACGCGCGGGATGATCGGCGCCGACGAGCTGGCGCGCATGCCGCGAGGC
Organism: Gaiellaceae bacterium; assembly: GCA_036506175.1. Taxonomy (GTDB): domain Bacteria; phylum Actinomycetota; class Thermoleophilia; order Gaiellales; family Gaiellaceae; genus JAIBJP01. The sequence continues at coordinate 7,186 of DASXSE010000022.1, read as the reverse complement.
TCGTATCTCGTCGACACGTCGCGGGCCGCGCTCGTCGACTTCGACGCCGTGCTCGCCGCACTCGATTCGGGACAACTCGCGGGGGCTGCGTTCGACGTCCTACCCGTCGAGCCGCCCACTCCTGAGGTGCCTGCGTCGCAACATCCGCGCCTCATCGTCAACCCCCACGCGGCCTGGTACAGCCCCGCGACGGAAAAGGAGGCCTACCGACGCCCCGTGGTCGCCGTGCTGGAAGCCTTGGAAGGGCGCCGACCCGCGGATGCACTGTAGTTCGTTCACTTTTCCCCGCTCCCACGGTGAAATAGGCTCTTCGGGGGTCCGATGAGCAAGGTCTCACCCGAGACTATGGTCGCCGACCTGGAGCGCAAGCTCGAAGCGTCGCACGAGCAGCAGCGCGCGATCAGCGACGTTTTACGCGCGGTTGCGACCTCCGAGGGCCTTCAAGCTGTGCTCGATGAGATCGTCGCCGCAGCGAAGACACTCTGCCGCGGCGAGCACGCGCAGCTTTATCTGGCAGAGGGCGATTATCTGCAGATCTTTTCGCAGAGCTTCGACCTCTCCGAGGCTTACGACTACGCCCGGGGACATCCGCACGCTCGCGATCGGACGACCATCGTCGGCCGTGTCGCGCTAAGCGGTCAGGTCGAGCAGATCGCCGACGTGCTCACGGACTCCGAGTACTCCTACGAAGCGCAAGCGATCGTTGGATATCGCGCGTTGCTCGGCGTCCCGATCATGCTCGACGACGAGCTGATCGGGGCGATTGCGATCGGCCGCAACGACCCTGGGTTATTCAGCGACGAGCACGTCGAGCTGGTGAAGACGTTTGCCGATCAGGCAGCGATCGCGCTCGCCAACGCGCGCCTCATCGAGACCGTCGAGCGACAAAGGACGGAGCTTGCGCGGTTCATCTCGCCGCAAGTCGCGGATCTGATCTCGAGCGAAGACGGAAAGCATCTCCTGGCCGGCCATCGCGCCTTAATCACGATCGCGTACTTCGATTTGCGCGGGTTCACCGCGTTCGCAGAGACCGCGGAGCCCGAGGAGCTCATCGACATCGTGCGTGAATATCACGCCGTCGCCGGCGAGCTGGTCGAGGCACACTCGGGCACGCTGGAGCACTTCGCGGGGGACGGCATCATGGTCTTCTTCAACGACCCAGTACCGCTCGACGAGCCCGAGCTGCAGGCCGCGAAGCTCGCGCTTGCCATGCGCGAGCGGATAGGTGAGTGTGCTGAGCGCTGGCGGAAGCGCGGCTACGCACTGGGTCTCGGCGCGGGAATCTCCGTGGGATACGCAACGCTCGGCCGGATCGGGTTCGAAGGCCGGTACGACTACGGGGCGCTCGGCAGTGTGACGAACGTCGCCGCGCGCCTGAGCGACGAGGCGGCTCCCGGCCAGATCCTTCTCAGCCAGCGCGCACACGCCGCACTCGAGGGCAAGGTCGAGGCAAAGCTCGTCTCAGAGCTCCAGCTCAAGGGACTTGCGCGGCCGATGGAGGTCTACGAGCTCATGGCTCTCGCAGCCGGCGGTCCTTGAAGTCACCCCTCGCAATCGACGCCAACGAGGGCAAGGTCGCCCTCATTTCCGGCGGTGGGACCGGAATCGGCCGGGCCACGGCGCGCGAGCTCGTTCGTACCGGCGCGCAGGTGGTGATCTGCGGGAGGCGCGAGGAGCCGCTTGCAGCGGTGCAGGAGGAGCTCGGCGACGCTTGCCTTGCCATCCCCACCGACATCCGCGAGCCGGACGAGGTCGAGAAGCTCGTCGACCGGGCGCTGGAGCGATTCGGCCGGATCGACGTCCTCGTCAACAACGCGGGCGGCCAGTTTACGGCTCCGGCAGAGGAAATCTCGCTGAAAGGGTGGCGCGCCGTGCACCGGCTGGCCGTCGACGCAGCCTGGGATCTGACGCTCGCCGTGGCGACTCGCTCGATGATCCCGAACCGCGACGGCGTCGTCGTCTTCATCAGCTTCAGTCCGCGGCGGGGGATGGCCGACTTCGCGCACGCCGCCGCCGCAAGGGCCGCAGTGGAAAACCTGGCCGGCTCACTTGCCCTCGAATGGAGCAAGTACAAAATCCGCGCGGTCTGCGTCGCGCTCGGGAACATCGGAACGGAGAGCCTCGACGGCTACGGCGCGGAGCGAGTTGCGGAGTGGGAGCGCGAGGTCCCGCTCGGCCGGCTCGGGACAGCCGACGAAGCCGCCGCTCTCATTGCTTTTCTCGTCTCGCCTGGGGGCGGCTACGTGACGGGCACGACCGTCGTCATGGACGGCGGTCTCGACGTGTGAAGCGCTCGACGGCTTCCTTCGCCTCGGGCGTCTCGGCGAGGGCCATGTACGAGAGCCGCTCGATGAGGATCCCCGCCTCACGCGAAGCTTCAGGCATCAGGTTGGCCGCCGCTTTTGCCGTCTGAGCGGCGAGCGGCGGCAAGGCAGCTAGCTCACGCCCAACCTCGAGCGCCCGCTCGAGCGCCTGACCCGGGGCCACGACTTCGGTGACGAGCCCCAGGTGATGCGCCTCATGGGCATCGAAGCGCAGGCGGAGCAGCATGACCTCCTTCGCCTTCGCCGGACCGACGAGACGCACGAGCCGATGCGTTCCGCCGGAGCTCGGGAGAATCCCGAGCTGGACTTCGGGCAGTCCGAAGGTCGCGGTCTCGTCCGCGATGCGGAAGTCGACGGCCAGGGCGAGCTCGAGCGCGCCACCGAGGCACCAGCCGTGAATCGCGGCGATCGTCGGCACGGGCAGCGCGGCGATCCGCTCGTAGACGTCTCCTGTCCGCGAGTAGTAGGCCGCGATCGAAGCGGGGTCGCTGTCATGGAACTCGTTGATGTCGGCGCCGGCCGAAAAAGCTTTGCCCGCGCCGACGAAGACGACGCAGCGGCTTTCCCGCACAGCCGCACTCAGCAGTGCATCCAGCATCTCCTGCTCGACCGCGCTCGAGATGGCGTTGAGCTTCTCTTCGCGCTGCAGCGTGAGGACGGTGACGCCCTCGTGCTGCCGAACGCCGATCAGGTCGTCGCTCATCCCATCGCCCAAAAGTCGCGCTGCTCGACGACGAGCCCGTCGGCGTCGAACCGGAGCAGCGAGACGCCGGCGAGTTTCTCTGTGCCCCCGTCTTTCAGCTTCGTCTCCGCCCACCATTCGACAGCGGCCCGGTCACCGTCGACGATCGGCTCGCGAAACTCGCACTCGGCGGAGACCTCCTCGCCGAATGTCGGGTCGATGTAGTCGCGTGGCGCCTGCACGTCGCGGAACGGGTGCGACTGGAGAGTTGCGCCCGGCGCGTACAGCGCGAGGATCTCGTCCGTCTCCTGGGCCCGCCACCCGCGGGCCCAGACGTCACGCCAGCGCTCCGCCGCTTCCCGCGTATCCACGGCCCGGAGTATCGCAACACACTCTTAACTTGCGGGCGAAGCGCTTCTCGCTAGCTTGGAGGTGTAAGGCGACGAGGCCTCGGTAGCTCCGGGGCCTTTTCATGCCCGGAGGCGAGAGGAGGTGATGAGTTGAAGGAGTTGTTGGTTGGATTGCTCGTGGCCGTCGCCTATCTGGCTCCGAGCGTCGTGTTCGCGTTCGCGATCGAGCCCGCGGCGCAGGCGGTGCAGCGTGTTGGTCGCGCCGCCGCGCAGTAGGCATGCGGAGCACCTGAGCGGCCCGGGTTGCGACGAGCGGCTCGGGCCGGTCTATCTCGCGAGCGTGTTCTGTGTGAGCGCCGGGATTTCGTACCCGCTCTCGCCGCGGTAAGCCTCGACCCCCTCCTCGAGGCGCAGGCGATAGGCGCTCCGGTCCTCTTCCGAGAGCGCCGCGATCCTTGGGGCGAGTGCCCCCGCGAGCTCGATGAGAAACCTCCAGTAGCCGTCGAAGTCCGCAAAGGGCCACGTGAACGGCACGTCCTCCATGCGCTCCACCTCGAATCCGGCAGCCTCGACGAGGGAGGACGTCGTCCCCGGATCGGCCATCGCGAAGATGCCGGGCGCCCTCGGGTCGGGTGGCGGTCCGCCAGTCTGCTCCACGAGCTTCTGCGCCGGAACGCTCGCCCAGGGGTTCTCCTGGGGAGCGCCGAAGACCGAAAAGACGAGCGCGCCGCCGTCGCGCAGCACTCGGCGCGTCTCGCGAAACGCCGCCGCGGGATCGGCCACGAGCATGTAGCCCCAGCGACAGAGGACGCCGTCCACGCTGTCATCGGGAAGGTCCATATGCTCGGCGTCGAGCTCGCGATGCTCGACGTTCCTGAGGCCGATTCGTTGCGACTCCTTACGGGAGGCTTCGACCATCTTCGGCGCGAAGTCCGTGCAGAGCAGCTTGCCCTCGTCGCCTGCCCGTGCGGCGGCGAGGAAACCCGTATCCCCGATGCCGGCTGCGAGCTCGAGGATGGTCTGGCCTGGCTCCGGGTCGAGGGCGTCGACCATCCACTCGCCGACAGCACGCGAGCGTTCCCACATCCACCGGCGGTCGCGGTCCCAGCCCGCCGCCATCTTCTGCCAGACGTCGTAGCTCGCTTGGCGGTAGTCCTGGGTCGTCACGGCACTGGCCAACGGGGCTCGCGGTCTTCGGCGATCTGAATCGAGCGCCAGTCTTCGCGGACGGGTGCGAAGACGTCGATGACGACGGCGCCCTCGGGGCCCGCCGTGACCTCATGCGGAACGTTCGACGGAATTGCCCACGTCTCCCCGGGCCCGAGCGTGCGCCTCTCGTCGTCGATCCGGAATTCGAGCGACCCCGTGATCACCATGCCGAGCTGCTCGTTCTCGTGCTGATGCTCGGGCACGTACGCGTTCGGATCGAGCTCGACGATCGCGAGCGACTGCCGTTCGCCGTGGACGGCACGCGCGGCGACCGTCTCCCAGACCTGGATCAGCGGAAGGTCGTGAAGGTCGTCGAAGCCCGCCACCGGCGCCACGTTAGCCGACCCGCGCCGGCCGCCGAGCCAGCGCGACCAGTGAGAGCATCTCGAACAGGACGTTGGCTGCAAAGAGAGCGGTGACCTGCCCGGGGCCGTCGTACTGCGGCGCGACTTCGACCACGTCGAAGCCGACGAACTCGATCCCGGCGAGTGCGCGCACGAACTCGATTGCCTGGAAGGTCGTTGGCCCGCCGACTTCTGGGGTTCCCGTTCCGGGACAGAAAGCCGGATCGACGAAGTCGATGTCGAAGGTCATGAACGTCGGGCCGTCGCCGACCCGCTCGCGTACTCGGGCGGCGTACGCACCCGGCTCCATGGCGGCGAGCTCGACCCAGGGAATCGTTAGGACGCCCATCTCCTCCGGAAGCTGCACGTCCTCCTCGCCGTAAAGCGAGCCGCGGATCCCCGCCTGGATGACGCGGTCGGGGTCGAGGATCTTCTCCTCGATGCACCGGCGGAACATCGTCCCGTGTCCGTGCGGGAGGCCGAAGTACGCGTCGAGGAGATCCGTGTGCGAGTCGAGGTGGACGAGCCCGAGCGGGCCGTGCACGGAGGCGATCGCCCGCATCTCGGCAAGCGTCACCGAGTGGTCGCCGCCCATGCCGAGCGGAATGACGCCGGCCGCTGCGATCTCTCGTACGAACGCCTCGATCCGCTTCAGCGTCTCCTCGATGTAGCCCGGGACGGTGGGCGCGTCGCCGCCGTCGACGGTCGAGAGCGCACCGAAGACCTGCACGTCTTGGACGGGGTTGTAGGTGCGGATCATGGCCGAGGCAGAGCGGATCGCCTCCGGCCCGAAACGCGCGCCGGAGCGGAACGACGTGCCTCCGTCCCACGGCATGCCGTAAACCGCGCATTCGACGTCGTTGAAGGTGGTCACGTGCGGCAGCCGGGCGTACGTGCGCGGGCCCGTGAAGCGTGGGGCCTCGAGCGCGTCAGGAGGCTGGTAGATCGACACAGCGAGGGCGAGTCTCGCACACTGCGGCGCCGGCTCCCATGTGGGAGCATCGCTCCGTGCGCACGCGTCTCTTCGCCGAGCTGACCTGGCCGGAGGTGCGCGATGCCGTCGAGCGCGGAGCTGGGGCAGTCGTGCCGGTCGGCTCCACCGAGCAGCACGGCCATCACCTCCCTTTGTCCACTGACGCCGTTCTTCCGACCGAGCTGGCGCTCGCCGTGGCCGACAAGCACGACCTCGTCGTCACTCCGCCGGTGCACTTCGGCTATCGGTCGCGCCCGCTTTCCGGCGGCGGGCAGGGTTTCCCCGGGACGATCTCGCTGCGCGGCAGGACGTTCATGGAGACGGTCGAGGACGTCTTGCGCGAGCTTCTGCGCCACGGGTTCCGGCGCCTGGTCGTCCTGAACTGGCACTTCGAGAACCAGAACTTCATCTACGAGGCGGCCTGGCTCGCATTCGACGACGGCCGTCGGGACGACGCTCGGGTGGTCGTCGTCGAGCAGCCGTTCTCAGAGCTCTCGAAAGAGACGATGGCCGCAGTGTTCCCCGACGGCTTCCCGGGGTGGGACGTCGAGCACGCCGCCATCCTCGAGACCTCGCTCATGCTCCATCTCCGGCCCGATCTCGTCCTCTTCGACCGCGCGGTCGACGACGAGGCCGCGCGGCATCCCTCTTACGACGTCGTGCCCATTCCGGACGACTTCGTGCCGGCTTCGGGATCGCTTTGGAAGGCGACGCAGGCGAGCGAGGAGAAGGGTCGTATGGCCTGGGCCGAAATCGTCGCGGGCCTCGATCAGGCGCTCGGTACCGATTTGCAGCGCCGCTAGTCCATGGAGGAGACTTAGCCCATGCTCAACAACGCACAGATCGCCGCCGTGATCCCCGTCTCGGACATCGACCGAGCCGTCGAGTTCTACGAGGGCGTTCTTGGACTGGAGCTCCTCGCGAGGCGCGACGATCTGCCTCAAAATCGTGAAGCCGAGTTCCGTGCGGGTGAGGGAGGTCTCGTTGTCTACGTGAGCGTTGCGGCGGGGCAGAGCCGCGGCACGCTCGCCGGATTCCGGGTGGACGACATCGAAGCCGCGGCGGCCGACCTGCGCGGACGCGGTGTGAGCTTCGAGGAGTACGACATGCCCGACCTGAAGACGGAGAACGGCATCGCGTCGCTCGGCGACGTGCGCGCCGCCTGGTTCAAAGATCCGGACGGCAACATCCTCGCCGTCGAGCAGACCGGAACTTAGGTCGGCACAGGCGTCTGGCGCGCGAGCCGCTCGGCCCGTTCCTTGATCCCGAGGAGCATCTTGCGCTCCATCACCCAAGAGCCGGGA
>DASXSE010000021.1:0-1511 GCA_036506175.1 Gaiellaceae bacterium | reverse complement strand
CTCGGCGATCCGGTTGCCGACAAGATCGCCGTCGGCCGGGAGTTCTACCTTTCGCCGCTCGTCCCGCTCGTCGGCCGTGGGGATGGAGCCCTGATCGCCGTGGTCGGCCGGGAGCGCGGAACCGTCTACACCCTGCGTGCGGGGAAGCTCGAGGAGGTCGTCGACCAGTTCGACGAGACACCCGGGCGCCACGACCAGGGCGGCTGGTCGCAGGCGCGCTACCAGCGCCACATCGAATCGCTCGTTCACGAGCATCTGAAGGAAGTAGCGGAGCAGCTCGACCGGCGGGTTCGCCGGTTGCAGAGCCCGAGGATCGTGGTCGTGACCACGGAGGAGACGCGGGCCGAGCTCGAGGAGGTGCTCTCGCACGAGGTCAGGAACGCGATCATCGGCTGGACGCAGGCTGAGGCTCACGCCACTCCCGCCCAGTTGCTCCAGGCCGCCCGGCCGATCCTCGAGGAGTGGCATACGAAGCAGGAACGAGAGGCTGCCGAGCGGTGGCGCGAGGAATCGGGCCGCGGCGCTCGGGCGACCGCGGGCTGGGTCGACACGCTCGAGGCGGCCTCCGACGGGCGAGTCGAGCTGCTTCTCTTCCAGGAAGGCGCGGAGCACTCTGCCTGGCAGTGCCCACGCTGCGGGCGGGTCAGCGCCGAAGGAGGACCCTGTCCGCTCGACGGAACGCAGATGGAGCAGCGCGACGACGGTCTCAATCTGGCCGTCCACCAGACGCTCACGCACCGCGGAAGCGTCATCGCGCTGCGGCACTACCAGGATCTCGACCCGGTCGAGGGGATCGGCGCCCTGCTCAGGTACTAGAAAGGGCTCGCCGTCCAGGCGAAGGGAAGGGACTGTCCCCGAATGGGGACTGTCCCTAAAACCGTTCTAGGGCCGCGCGCCCTGTAGGGACAGTCCCCTAAGGGGACAGTCCCCTAAGGGGACAGTCCCTTTTTGAGCGAGACTCCGTTCCGGCATGACCGACGTCCGTCTCGAGCTGCTTGCCGAGAAGCACCTGCCGTCGGTTGCAGCGATGTTCGACGACGAGGGCGTGCGTCGTTACACGCGCGTCCCCGACCCGGTGCCAACGGGGTGGGAGCACGAGTGGCTCGAGTTTTACGAGGAGGGCCGCCGTGAAGGCAAGCGAGAGGCGTTCGCCGTCGTCGATGGTGACGCGTCTTTCCTTGGGCTCGCGCTCGCGTTCGGCATCGACCGCGAAGGACGGCAGCTCGAGCTCGGGTACGTCGTTGCGCCGGAAGCGCGCGGTCGAGGGATCGCGACACGGGCGCTCGAGCTCCTGACCGACCGGGCGTTCGCGGAACTCGATGCCCTGAGGATCGAGCTCTGGATCTCCACGTCGAACGACGCGTCGAAGAGAGTCGCTGCGAACGTGGGCTATCGCTACGAGGGGACGCTGCGCTCGTTCCATTTCAAGCAGGGAAGGCGCGACGACTTCGAGGTCTGGTCCCGGCTGGCTTCTGACTAAGCTAGAAGCCGATGGCATCACTCGCCCGCAC